>JAGLDW010000367.1 GCA_023145395.1 Lentisphaeria bacterium
GAAGTTTTCGGGTTCGAGAAAACGGGACTGCAATGGTGGCCAGCTAGTGAATTTGTCACCGCCCGAATCGGTGGTCCAGGTGTTTCGGCAGAACGCGATGCGCCAGGTTGCGGAGTCCGCGGGCTTGGTGGTGCCGAGTGCCGCGTAGGGGATGCGCAGTTCAAGCTCGTAGGTGTTCTTGTCGATGAAGGCGGCCGCCTGGCATTTGGCGATGTCTGGAGAGCCTACACCCGCGCCTTTTGCCCCGCCGCAGGTGACCCCGATCTGGAAGGGGGAGCTTTTGGGATCTGGTTGTATGAAGATCTCCACGCTGTCCTCGGTCCAGGTTTGTCCACCGTCCTTGATCACGGGTTTGAGCTTGGCTGCGTCCGGTTCCTCGCAAACCATGGCGATGGTCAGCGCCTCGTCGCCCCAGCAGACCATGGCGATGCTCTGCTTGGCCATGGTGTAGTCCGAGCCGAGCTTGCAGAACCCGGTGACTCCCGGGATGCCCCGCCAGCCTGGATCGGCTGTGACTTTTCCGTCGATGACAGGGGCGACAGCCGGGCGATGGCATGAATACGTGAGCGGTTCCGCCGCCAGCAGCGGCAGAGTGGCCAGCGCGAGGATGGCAAAGCGTTTCTTGTTCATGGTTTTCTCTTTCTTTGGTCGGCTCGGTCGGATCAGTCGGCTCGGTCGGCTCGGTCGGAGTTTCCTATTGCACCAGTCGTATGGTGTCGGTGTCGGCCACGCCAGTTGCGGCGTCCCGGGCGGTCACGCGCCATTTCCCAGGGGGATCGCTCAAGGCGAAGTGGATGTGGATCTCGGCGTTGCCTCCATTGGCGAGCAGTGTGCGGGCGTACGGTGCGCGGGCGATTCCGTCGGGACCGATGACCTCGACGTGCAATACGCGATCCGCCTTGGCGCCCTTGGCCACGACAGTGAGCTTCACGGAAACCGAGTCGCCGACACGGGCGCGCCGCGGTGCATCCACACGCATGCGAGACACCTTCCCGGGAAGCAGTGCATAGAGTTTGGCGATGCCAGGAGTGAGTTCCGTCTCAAGCCTGTCTTTGCGCCCGAGGTATTTCCCCGCTCGCACATCGTAGAGGTAGGCCTTGCGGGGGAATTGGATGGTCACGATGTTGGCCTGCGGCGGCTGGGCGGTCTTGAGCGTGTATTCGATGGGGTCGCGGGGAAGTGCTTGCAGCAGGGCGATGTACTCGCAGTCTCCTCGCCGGAAGCGGCTAATCTCGACGCGCGGCTGGATGGGTGCAAGGGTGACGGCGGGGACGACTCCGGCTGCGGCTAGAGCGTCCGCGACAAGCTTCCGATACGCGGCGCCTTCGACCCAGCCCGCAAAATCCGTTTCCTTCGGTTTCGGAAGCCGGGCGTAGCCGTCGAGGGAGAGGTTGAGCAGCAGTGCATTGTCCTTGCGGATGCCGATGCCCTCGACGCTGGCGTCGCTGATACCCTCGACTCCATGTAAAATATCGGTTTTCTCTGCAAAGGCACCCGTGCGCTTTGCGCCGAAGAGTGGTGCCAGCGGCAGTTCGTCAAAGGCTTTTCCATGTTCGTCGGTGAGCGCGGGCATGAGATCCGCGAGCACTGCGCCACCGTCGTCGGCAAAGGCCTGCACGGCTGCGCACTCCACAGGCGACATGGCCCAGGCGCATGGCAGGATCAACGCCCGGAAGCCGTTCGGCGCCGCCTTGACCCGTCCTTTGGCGAGTTGCTCGTAGGAAACGATGCGAGAGGCGATTCCCAAGTCGTTGAGGATGCGGACCCAGCTGTTGAGGACGTCCTCGGGCTTGGGCGCGCCGGGAATGGTCTCGGCCACATGCACGCTGGCGGCGGAGTACAGCAGCGCCACTCCGTCGTGACAACGCTCGGAGGTGATCAACAGCTTGCCCGCGCCGCGTTTCAGCTCGGCGACCTCGTCGCAGGCGGTCTGGAAAAAGGGGTAGAGCGAAGTGTCGAAGCTCATGACCGCGCCCGCATGTCCGTAGCCCGCCCAGACCCAGAGGCTGTTGCCTCCCTTGAAGATCGCGCGCCAGGGGAAGTAGTGCATGTACACATCGTTGCGATTGCCCGCGTAGCCTCCGAACCAGCCCGCGCCCAGGAGCGTGCCGGGTTCCACGAAGTCCGCCCAGGCTTGGGAGATGAAGTCGCGATAGTAAATGTTGTTCAAGTTCATGGCCCGGCTCAGCTTCCAGAAGTCGGCCGCGCGCCAAGTGCCGATGTGTGTGTCGGATCCCTCGTAGCCCACCCGGGCGTCGGGGATGACTTCGCGGATCACATCGCGGCTGAAGGCGTGGATGTCGGCCCAGACGGATTCCATGTGCAGGCGGTGATCGATCCAGGGGACGAAGTTTCCGTCGGCCTTGCATGCGTCGTAGGTTTTCGGGCGGACCTGGGCCCAGTCTGCGAACTTCGCGCCCCAGGATGCATTCAGGGCGTCCAGTGTGCCGTAGTTTTTCTGTGCCCAGAGGCGGAAGTCGGGCACACAGGTGTCGGAGAAGCAGAGATCCCAACGGCCTGCGACGAAATGGTTCTCATCGCCCAGGGTGATATCTCCCGTGCCGACCGCAAGCGCGGCATGCGCGGTGCGCAGCAGGCTTTCACGCACCTTCTTCCGGTAGGCGGGATCGGTGAGACAGGGACTGCGGGCCAGATCGTCCTGTTCCCGGGTCCTCTTGAGTTGGTACCAATCGGTCTTGTCATCGATAAAGCGCGTCGCGTAGGGCAGCCACCACTGGTTGGCATAGGGACCGCTCTGGGCTGTCCACTTGCCGCCGTACTGGGAATCGACGCCGCTGCGGGTGAACTGCTCGGCGACCATGGCCGACACGAAG
>JAGLDW010000368.1 GCA_023145395.1 Lentisphaeria bacterium
CGGTCGGTGATGGTGTAGCGGGCGGTAGCCGTGTCCAAGAGCCTGTCTTCTGCTACCAGATCAGCCTCGAGTTGTCCGCAGAGGGCCAGTGCCTCCGGCATGGGAAGGGAGAACGCCACCGTCTGCTCGGTCACCGGCACCGTTGCCCGCGCGATCAGACGCTCGTTACTGTCGAATGCGCGCAGCACCAACGTTCCGCCCGGCGTGCCGACGAGCTTGATGCTCCCCGTCAGCGGGGCGCCGGATACGATGGAGGAGGGATCGAGCGTCAGCGTGGCAATTCCATCGTCAGCCGTCACCACCACTTCAACCGAGCCAAATCCGGTGACTCGGTCCTGCGCGTCGAAGGCCCGCACATCGGCGAAGAACTTCCCGCGTGGAAGTGTCCCGAACAGACCAGAGACGCTTGCGGACTCCGCACCTGCGGGCAACTTGATTGTTTTTGTGGCGAAGACGCGTCTGTTTCGGTCGCGGACGGTCGTCTCCAGCCGGGTTGCGCCCGGCGTCTCAAGAGCCAGGATTGCGGACTCCGCAGCAGCGCGCTCTACAATCATTCGCGGGCCGTCGGGGAAGCGCAGGGACATCTCGCGCCGCGCGCCCCAGAGCATGAGTTTGACGGCGGCGGCCAGGTAGTAGTCGTAGTCTTGTCGGCAGTCCCAGACATTGCCTTTGGCACCGGGTGTGAGCATCTGGTTTTTCGGCACTGCGAATGTCGCTAGGCCAATGCGCCCCTGCCCGAACACCGTAGTCGCGAAGCTGCGCCGAAGAAAAACGCTTTTGTCCTTGAGGTTCGAAAAGGCGGGCAATGCCTGGAAAGGCACCCCCTCGGCCAGCGTGTCCGGCGAGGATCCAGGATACTCGAATCCGGCGTTCGGCAGCAGATTATGCGTGGTGCCCTTCTTCACCAGCGACACGTCGTCAAACCAGACCGTACCCGGTTGGTACGCCAGCAGATAGACTCCGATGCCAAGTTTCTTCCCGTCCGTCTTGAACGTTGTCTTCGAGCGAGTCCATGTCTCCCCCACGGGTAGCGAGAGGCCGCCTTGCGGATAGAGACTGACGGAGGCACCGCCCTTCCGCATATTCTCAGTGCGGGTCCAGACGGAGAAGACGTACTCGGTGTTTGGTTCGAGGGGGGGTAGCTTCGAGGGCATGAATCCACCGCGTGCCGCCTCGCGACTGCCCTTCACGATTTTGGTGCAGGTGATGCGCACGGATGCACTACTCTCGTGCCCCAGCGTGTAGTCGGTGGCGTAGGTAAA
Source organism: Lentisphaeria bacterium (assembly GCA_023145395.1). Taxonomy (GTDB): domain Bacteria; phylum Verrucomicrobiota; class Lentisphaeria; order Oligosphaerales; family Lenti-02; genus JAGLDW01. Next base: position 1,263 of record JAGLDW010000368.1, read on the forward strand.
CTCGCCGATCCCGAAGTAGTCCGCGATATCTTTTGCGGCACCGCTCCAGGTGTGTGTGTGCCAAGCGAAGTCGGTGGTTTGCAGGAGGCGGGAGATGTAGGGATCCTTGCCGCCGTGGATGCGTCCCACCAGGCCGGTTCCGGTCTTAACTCTCTTGAGGATCTGGTAGCGGCAGTCGATGGGAAGCGTGTTCCAATCGATATTGCCCACGACGATGAGGTCGTAGGGACGTTCGAGTTTGGCGCGCAGGTCGTCGGCCAGCTCTTCGGCGGAGTTGCCCTTGACCAGGCGCCAGGAGGAGTCCACCCCCTCCCCCGTCTCGCCGAA
>JAGLDW010000369.1 GCA_023145395.1 Lentisphaeria bacterium
GCCCATTTTGTGTGCGGCGTCTCCACCTCTTCGCCCGGCGCGTAGAAGGTTGGGCTGTATTGGGGTTTCGGACGAGCCGCGCTCACAGAGAAAGTGACGGCGGCAAGCAGCGACAAAGCAATCCGAGAGAGGTTCATGAAATCGATTCCTTCATTTGCGGACTCCGCAGAGTTTCCCCCCTGCCTCACACGATAGTCCTCACGGTGTCCGCGTCAACCAACAAGGATTGACAAGACGATCAGAGAGGGATGGCGTGGGAACGCGGGACGGGAGGGTATCTCTGGAAATACCGGCTCGTGCCGGTGAGGTCGCATGGTCTGGGCGTCGTTCTATTTCCTGAAACATCATTTTGGTTGATAATAGATACCTATCAGGTATAATATATATACCATGGAATTTGAATTTGATCCACAGAAAAGCGAATCAAACACGCGCAAGCACGGCATCGATTTCGTCGAGGGCCAGGCACTTTGGGAAGATCCTGACCGCCTGCAAGTGCCTGCTCGAACGCAGGGGGAACCGCGTTCCATGCTGATTGGCAAGATCGATGCGAAACACTGGTCAGCCATCCACACGCTACGGGGCGAGAAGACTCGGATTGTATCCGTCCGAAGGTCTCGAACCAACGAGGTAAAGCAATATGAAGACTGAAGAGTTTGACAGAGAGTTTGACAATGGCGAGGATGTCTCAAAGCACCTGGACTTCTCCAAGGCCACGCGTCCCGGCAGAGAGCAGAAGCGAGTCAATGTGGACTTCCCGGTTTGGATGATCCAGTCGCTCGACCGAGAAGCTAGGCGACTCGGTGTGCCCAGGCAGTCGGTCATCAAGGTCTGGATCGCGGAACGCCTTGACAAGGCACATGTCTGAGGAATTGGGCACTTACGGAGGGAGCGCGGACCATGCTCCTTGGGACATCGTTTTTCGGGGTTCGCAGATGCGGCTCAGCGGGAGCTTCGCCCTCCAGGAGACGATGGACACGCAACGCGCGGCTCGTCGGGAGCCTCGCCCTCCATGGGACATCGGTTTTCGGTTTTCGGTTCCGGACATGTTTTGCGCTGTTCGCAATCCGTGCCCATCCGTGGTTAGAATTGCCTCTGCTTTGCGGGGTTCGCAGGGCAGGATGCACTGGAGCCCAGCGGCACCTACGTGCCTTGCGCAAATCGTGCTCCGCGCCAGCGGCGGCCACCGTTTCCGGGCACGGAGAGCCGGGTGATTCACCCGGCGCGTGCCTGGAAACAGGTAAGTGGGGTCCGGGGAGTCACGACTCCCCGGCGGGGGTGTGGGGGCGGAGCCACCCAATGCCATGAAACGGTTCATGGTTTTTCCCTCTTCGCCTCGTGAGAATTGACAAGATGGTCAGTGGGGGATAGCCTGGACACGATACTCACATTTTAGATTTTAGATTTTAGATTTTGATCTTATGAGCCAATGCGTTTCGCCTCCACTATGAAACGCCTGTATTGCTGCAATAGACTATCGACCAGCTTCTTTGGAAGATCGGAATCAACAATCTGAAATCCAAAATGTGAGTATGGAGTCAGAGCGATGAGCATTCCCCGTCCTGAGCATCCGAAACCCCAGTTCCAGCGTGCGTCCTGGTTCAACCTGAACGGGCAATGGACCTACGAACTCGACCCCGGAAAGTCCGGGATGGACGCGGGGCGGAATCTGCACGAGAGCACTGGTTTCGGCGACGAGATCACGGTCCCGTTCTGCCCGGAGAGCGCGTTGTCCGGGGTGGGGCACACGGATTTCATCGAGGCCATGTGGTACCATCGGAGCATCGAGATCCCCCCCGATTGGGATGGCAGCAGAATTCTGCTGCATTTCGGTGGCGTGGACTACGAATGCGAGGCGTTCATTGACGGTGTGTCGGTGGGGATGCATTTTGGCGGTACGGTTTCATTCTGCTTCGACATCACGTCGCGCATCTCGTCTGGCTCCACGCATAGTTTGGTGGTGCGCGTGCTCGACGAGCTGCGGACGGCCGGGCAACCGCGCGGCAAGCAGTGCCGCCAGCACAAGTCCTGTGGCTGCTCCTACACGCGCACGACGGGCATCTGGCAGACGGTCTGGTTGGAGGCAATGGCGCCGACGGCGCTCAAAGACTGCCAGATCATCCCGGATTTCGA
>JAGLDW010000037.1 GCA_023145395.1 Lentisphaeria bacterium
GGGCTTCCGCTCCCCTATGAGTTTCGTCCGAGGCGCAACCGGATGAGCAAGCTCCTGGCCATTGGCCTAGCGGTCTATGCGGTCGCCGCTGCCCTGGTTCTTGCGGTGCGCGAGTATGGTGTGAGAGACACCTACCTGGAGTTTGTTTCCCGCCAGACCGTGGGTGTGGAGTCGATGATCACCGGCGGCGCTAAACCGATGGACAAGAAACGGCAGGAGTACGTGCAAACGCTCCGCGAGCAGCTTGAGGAGGCGGAATCGGCCTATGAGAAACGACCAACCTTGGCCGCTGTGCTGGTGGATCTGACTCAGACGATTGGCAAGGAGGGCTGGTGCGATAGTTTCGAGTGGCGCGATGGCACGGTGACCGTCCAGGTCCGTGAAACGGAGGAAGATCCCGATCTACGCCGCAACATGGAGCTTTCTCCCGTGCTTGGGGATGTGTTGCAGACGAAGCGTGGTCCCGATGGGCGTGGTGGGTTCATTCGGAAATTCCAGATGAACGCGCGCTATGATTTTGAAGGGGAGGAGTCGAAACCCGCTCCCGGCCCATCCATCCCGAGGGGAGTGCCCACGGTTCGTCCGTTGCCTGCATCGCCTGAAGGCGAAGGCACCACGATTCCTTCGTTGCCCGCACCGCCCGGAGGCGGTGGTCCAGGTGTCGGCGCAGGCACCGCCGTTCCGGCCGAAAAGGGAGGACGGTGATGGCGAGTTCAAAGGGCAATACACGCCAGATTATGCTGGTTCTGCTCATGCTGGTTGTGGGGTTCTTCTTCTTCCGTCACTATTTCGGCGGTTCGCTCGGTCGTTTGCCTTTGGATGGCGTGATCGTCGGCGAGGAGAAGAAACTCGCGCGGCGCTTGAAGCAACTGCATGTCGTGCATGAAGAGGAGGCGGCCCGGCGCGGCGTGATCCTTGAATTGCGGACGTTGAGTGAAACTCTGTGGCGCGAGAAGCGCAATGCCAAGCAGGAAGTGGTGGATGAGTTCGACAAGCTGGCGCGGGCTGCGAGCGTGATGGGAGTTCGGATCGCTTCTCCCCGCGAGTCCAAGTTCATGGGTTCGAGCGAGATCAAACAGGTGGAGGTGACCGTGTCGCTCACGGCGTCCATGCGGGAGATCACCCGGTTGCTGAATGCGATCGAGAAATCGAGCAAGCATTTTCATTGGAGCCAGTGCACCTTGCGCCCCGACAACCAGAAGGCGCCGACAAAGGTGCGGATGACCGGGCGTGTGCGGGCTTTGGTCTTGTCGCGTGACGCAGAGGAATTTCTCAGCGACAAGGAGAAGGAATCGTGAGCAAGGCAGCCTGGCTTGGCCTCAATCTAGTTCTCGCCTGTGTGGCTCTGGGTGTGACGCATTTCGTGTTGGGCTACGATCCGTCGGGAGACTGGCGCAATCGGGAGGAGAAGACCAAGACGAGAGTGGTGGCAGGGCGTCGCACCATGCCCGTCGCCACTGACACGGCCACCAATGTCACCCGGGATATCATGGGTCCCGCCTCGATGGACACCCTGTGGAAGCAGAGTCTTTTTCGTCCCGATCGCACTGAGGAGGAGAAGAAGGAGAACGAGGGCGCCAACGCGGCGGCGAAGCCTGCGCTACCGCCCGTGGACATGGAACTGCTGGGAACCGCGAAGATTGCCGACCGGCAAGTCGCGATCATCATCGTCAAGAAAAAGGGACGTTCGAGACCCGTGCGGAGGGTTCGGGGGCGGCCTGTGAAACTGCCGCCCGCAGAGGAAGTGGGAGATGACACGGACAAGCGCGACCCGAAGCGACATATCAAGAGGGTCGGTGACGAGGTGGGGAGCACGGGCTACATCGTCAAGGAGATCCACTTTGGGGAAGTGATGTTGACGCGTGGCGACGAGGAGCTGGTGCTGAGAATCCAGACGGACGACGCGTCGAGTCTCAAGCGGCGCGAGGCCGCCGCGAAGGCTGCTCCAAAACCTGTTGCAGGCGGGCGGGTCGGGACGATCTCCCCCGCGGCAGCGGGCAAGATTGGTTCCCCTCCGCCGCCCCCTCCCGCTCCAGGTGTCGTGGCAACGCCCGCAAACACCGCCAGTTCGCAGACCTCGCGTGTTGATCGACTCAAGAAGGCTGCGGAACTCCGTCGTCGAATCATGGAAAAGAGCAGGAAAAGCTCCTCGCATAAATAAGGGCTGGGAATGATGAAAGATCGATGGAACAAGCAGGTTCTGGCAGTTGGTTTTCTGCTTGCGGCGACAGGGTTATTCCTCTCTGGCTGCCGTAGTCCTGATAGGGACGGGGATGAGGTGTCGTCCTCCCTGTCTCCGGAACCTGCGGCTGCGGAGGCGCGCTTGGCTTCTCCTATCATGAAGGCGAAAACGCTTGACGAGGAACCGCTGATCGTGGCCGAGGTGGCGCCCGAGGACATCGTCGAGATGAACGAGCGGGTGCAGTTCCCGGAGCGCAAGGCGGAGGAGTATTTGCGGGCGAAAATCAACGAGTATCCGGACAAGCTGATCAAGGGGATCGCCGACCCGAACAAGGAAGTGGAGGTGAAGCTGAACTTCGACGCCACGGCTATGACGGAGATCGTGCCGCTTTTCGCAGAGTTGTTGAACTTCAGCTATCTGATTGATCCCGGCGTCAAGGGCGCTGTGACCATGTCGGTCAACAGCGAGATGACCGCCCGCGAGACCTGGGAGCTGTTCGAGCACATCTTGTGGCTGGCCGGCGCCTATGCCTCCAAGAATCCCGGCTACTTGCACATCATGCCCTTCAGCAAGATGCCGAAGGAGAAGAGGCTTCTTGTCCAACACGAGCCACTGGCCAATGTCGAGGTCGATTTCATCCCTGTGTTTTTTGTCAAGAGCGCTGAAATCATCAAGAATCTTCAGCCGTTCATGACCGAGGGCGCCAACATCACGGACCTGGCCGCTAGCAACACGCTGCTGATCGTCGAGGCGCCCGCCAACATGCCCAAGCTGCGTGAACTGATCAACCGTCTGGACACCAAGGGCGAGGCCGCCTGGCCGCACATCTGCATTCGGTGCGAGGAGGTGGACGTTGAGGAGCTTCTTCAGGAGTTGCAGGATTTGCTCCCAGTCCTCGGTTTTCCCGTGACGAACAAGGGCCCTTCGGGAGGCCAGATCAAACTGACGGCGATTCCTCGCTTGCAGACGCTTGTCGCCTCTGCGGCGTTGCCGGAAGTCCTGGGCGAGGTGGAGCGCTGGGTCAAGGTGCTCGACCGCGGCGACCAGAGCGCTAGAGAGAGCATCTTTTTCTACAATGTGCGCCACAGCACGGGGGAAATGCTCAACGAGGTGCTGAGCGTGTTTTTCAACACGAAATCCACCGTGGGCAGCAGCGCGATTTCAAAATCGAAATCGACCTCCGCGAAGGCCACATCGGGTGGCAGTGCCAGGGACCGTCGCAAGAGCACCACCAAAAAAACCTCGCCCAAGACGCCCTCCGGTCCGAGGACGATGACGGGGCGCGAGCCTGGCGACGCCGGCACCGTTTTCGACAGTGAGGTGTTGGTGTACGTGGATGATGTGCAGGGACGCCTCACGATTCGCACCACGCACCGCACGTGGGCTCTCGTGAAAGCGTTGCTGGAGCGCCAGGATGTACCGCCTCCGCAGGTGATGATCGAGGCGGCCATTGTCGAGATCACGTTGAACGAGAACACCGAGTTTGGCTTTGCCTATGCAGTCGAACATTCCGATTTCCAGTACGCGAGCGACCACACGAGCAGCACGACATCGGCGTGGGGGGACACGGGTGCCTGGGCGTCGAGCGTCTCCAGTGTTCTCGGCAAGTACACCACCAACCCCGCCACAATGGCTGGCGGTGCCGCGCTTGGCTGGATGGGCGGAGACGACAAGATGGCCTTCATCAACGCGGTGGCCGGCAAAACCAACACCCGGGTGCTCTCCGCTCCTCAGATCATGGCTCTGACTGGGGAGGAAGCCAGCATAAACGTTGGCACGAGGGTGGCCATCAAGACGACGGAGTACTACGACAACGACGACTATGCCAACTACGAATACCAGGACACGGGCACGATTCTGACCGTCACGCCCTTCATCACGGCGGGAAACGAGGTCCGCGTGGTCATTGAGCAGGAGGTGTCGGATGTGATCGAGACTTCCCGGGCGGATTCATCCACGCCGGACATCTCGAACAAGAAGCTGAACACTACGCTGATCATCCCGGATGGGGGCACGATCATGATGGGCGGCTTGATCGACACCGAGAAATCCGACGGGCACACTGGCATTCCCTTTCTCAAGGATATTCCGTATCTCGGGCGCCTCTTCCGCACAAATGTCAGCAGCTCCAAACGCACGGAACTGCTGGTTCTGATCACGGTGCACGTGATTGATCCCGACGTTGGAACCGAACCGCTGATGCGACGCTACGAATCCGCCCTGATGGAGATCAAGGAGCAGCTCAAGAAATGAGCGTCGATGGAGTAGACATTCCAGCTGTGCTTGCGGAGGACCATCGAGCCGGGGAGACCTCCGGCGCTGTTCTCGCTCTCGGCAACGGGCAGAGAGGGATCTGCCGCACGGCTGTGTTCGGCGCGGACCTGGTGGAGCAGGTTCACACCTCCCTGTTCGCGACTATGGGTCAGTCGGAGAATGTATCCGAACTCGGTGGCGCGGCGGGTGCCGAGCGTGCATTGGTTGCGGACGGCCGGATCGACGAGGAGAAACTGATCTCCGCCTACACCGAGGTCAGTGGTCTCCCCCGGATCGAGGATGCGGATCTCCCCGCTTTGGAACGACACCCCGAAGTCACCTACGATTTTCTCATGCACTATGGGTGCCTACCGTTGCTTTGGGACACGGAGCAGATATTGATTGGTGTGAGCGCTCCCTACGATCTTGGACGCCTGGCTCTTGCCTGGCATGAGATTTTTCAGCGGCGGGCATTTTTCGCGCTGGTGCGCGCGAGCACGATCTCCCGCCACCTGACGAGTCTGTACGACAGTTCGGGCGAGGATGTGGATCCCCTGGCGGTGGACGGGGATGCCAGCGAAGAGACGCTACGGGATCTGGCGCGTGAGGCGCCGATTGTCGTTCTGGTGAACGAGATGTTCAACCGCGCCGCCGAGATGGGTGCCAGCGATATTCATATCGAGCCGGGCGACGAGGAACTTGCGATCCGGTACCGCATAGACGGCGTGCTGCAGACGGTGCAGACTCCTCCCGCTGCACAGTATCCAGCCATCGCCTCGCGCGTGAAACTGCTCGCTGCAATGAATATCGCCGAACGACGCCTGCCGCAGGACGGGCGCATCGACATGACGATCGGGCAGTACCAGATCGACATCCGCGTCAGCACCGTGCCCTCCATGCATGGCGAGAGCATCGTCCTCCGCCTTCTGCAGAAGGAGAGCGAGATCTTCGACTTGGAGACGGTGGGGATGCCCGAAGCCATGAACACCGAGTTCCAGCGCCTCTTCCACATGCCGCATGGAATGATCCTGGTGGTCGGCCCGACGGGAAGCGGCAAGAGCACGTCGTTGTACTGTGTGATGAAGATGCTGAACAGCGACGAACGAAAGATCATCACCGTGGAGGATCCCGTGGAGTACCAGCTCTCCGGACTCACTCAGATCCAGGTCCGCCCGAGCATAGGTCTTACTTTCGCAAATGGACTCCGATCCATCGTCCGTCAGGATCCGGACATTATACTCGTCGGCGAGATCCGGGATGGAGAGACCGCCGAGATCGCCATCCACGCTGCGCTCACCGGCCATCTGGTGTTGAGCACGCTTCATACGAACGACGCGGCGGGCGCCGTCAGTCGTCTGCTGGAGATGGGGGTGGAGAGCTTCCTGATTTCCTCCGCGTTGCTGTGCGTGGTGTCGCAACGGCTTGTGCGGCGGGTTTGCGCCGAGTGCGGGGGAGAGGGGCGGATCCCCGTCGAGGACGATGTCCCCGACACGGCCGACGCGACACGGCGGTGCCGCTCTTGCCTGGGAAGCGGCTACCGTGGCCGGGTGGGAATCTTCGAGATGCTGCTGGTGGACGAGGATATTCGGAAGGCTGTCAATGCGCATGCCGACAGCAATGAAATCGCCCGGATCGCACGCTTGAACGGGATGCGTTTTCTGCGCGAGGACGGGGAAGACAAGGTGTCCAAGGGCATCACAACCGCAGCGGAAGTGGCGCGCGTTTGCCGCTTGGACGTCACTACGTAGGTGGGGCGCGGGGACGACTATGACCAAGCGAAGTGTGTGCCTCGGTCTAGTTGGTGCCGCGCTGGTTTGCGGACTGTGCTTCTTCAACGACTGGGTCTTGCGGCAGAACTATCTTGTCGGCAACAATATGCCGGCATCCATCTATGGTCTTCTCATCCTGGCCGTAGTGCTGCTGAATCCTCTGCTGCGCAGATTCCGGCTGACCGGCGCTGAACTGGCTGTGATTCTCGCCCTGACGCTCGCCGGCGCATCCATCCCAGGCGGCGGACTGGTCCGTACGCTCGTGCCGACACTGGTCATGCCGCATCACCTTGTCAAAACGCATGCGGGTTGGCGGCAAGAGAAAATTCTGGACAGTGTCCCCCCTCGAATGCTGGTGGATGTGAGCAGCGACGAGGACACGGTGGTGAACGGGTACGTCCAGGGATTGGGGAAGGGGGACGAACACATTTCGGTGGACCGTGTCCCTTGGCGTGCCTGGCTTGTCCCTCTTGGCTTCTGGCTGCCCATGGCCTTGGCGCTTTGGGTGGCATTGATCGGCTTGTCTTTGGCCATTCATCCGCAATGGTCTCGGCACGAGCATCTTCCTTTCCCCATTGCGCAATTCACAGCGGCTCTGCTTCCGGAGCCGGGAGAGCGGACGAGCCCGCTGATGAGGAATCGGATGTTTTGGACCACGGTTTGCGTGGTGCTGGCCATTCACATGAACAACTTTGCCTGTCAATGGTTTCCGGACTTTCTGATTGCCATCCCCACCTATTTCGACCTTCGCCCCCTCGCCAAGCTTCTTCCCGTGCTTGTGCGTGGCGGTGGTGCCGGGCTGCTGCGCCCCCACATCTATCTGATCATCATTGGCCTGGCATATTTCATTCCAAGCGACGTCTCGCTGTCCTTTGGAGTGGGGCCCTTTCTCTGGTACATCCTTCTCGGCGTGTTCGCCACCTATGGCGTCAACCTGACAGCGCCTGTCGAAGGTGTCAGCTACTTCTCCCTGAAACCGCAGAGTTTTGCCTTGTTTGGCGCCAATGTCGGCGTGCTTCTCGCGGTTGTCTATACGGGACGCCGGTACTACAGAAGTGTGCTTGGCCAGGCTCTTGGCAGCCGGGGAGGGGATCCGGTGGACGCATCGGCGCTCTGGGGCATGCGTGTCTTTCTGGTGGCGTGCGCGTTGCTGGTGTTTCAGCTCTGGCTGATTGGGATCGAGTTGCCTCTCGTGCTGATGTACGTGGGTTTCATGATCATGGGATTCGTCGTGTTGAGTCGGATCATTGCCGAGACGGGGCTGATCTATCTGAAGTGCTACTTCTGGCCTGGCGCGACACTTTGGGCATTTTTTGGCGCGCAGGCGGTGGGACCTTGGCAGTTGCTTCTGATGATGCTCGTGACCACGGTTCTCTTCATTGATCCGCGTGAGGCGC
>JAGLDW010000370.1 GCA_023145395.1 Lentisphaeria bacterium
CACTGCCCCGAAGGCACGCGGATCGCCTTCTCGGGCGGGGACTATCACGCCTACGACCTGATCTGGTCCGTCCTCGATGCCACCCATGCGAAATACCCAGACATGATTCTTTTACACGGCGGCACACCAAAAGGTGCCGAGATGATCGCTGCCCGCTGGGCAGATACCCGTGGTGTCACGCAGGTGGCGTTCAAACCCGACTGGAAGAGCCATGGCAAGGCTGCCCCCTTCAAGCGCAACGACAAGATGCTCGAGACCATGCCCCAGGGTCTGATCGCCACGCCCGGTTCGGGCATCACCGAGAATATGGTCGACAAGGCCCGCAAACTCGGCATCCGCATCAAGAGGATCGGGGCTTAGGCCCCGGTTCACGCACCGCGCAGGAGATCCCGCACGACCACAGCCTCGGAGTAATGGAACGCTACCCTTGTGGTGGACTTGGTGCACGACGCAATATCTAGAAAGTGCTTGCACGAATCTGGCTGGTCGGGCAATAGTCTCGAAAAATAACGCGCGGTCACATAAAAAACGCGCCCACGGATCGGGGCAGACATGAGCGAAGCAGAACAGGATCTTGATATCGCCATCGGGCACTACGCGGAACTTCTCGCGTCGAACCTGCATGCTCAGCGCGCTGCGCACTTCCCACCGGATGCAAAGAAGGTGATGCGCACTTTGACCAGCGGCGAAGCTGCTGAGCTCCTTGGCGTCGACCATACCTATCTTCGGAAGCTTCATCGAGAAGGAAAGATCGTTGACGTCGAGACGACGGCGGGAAGTCATCGCCGCTATACGCTCGACGATATCTGGGAAATCCGGCAGACGCTTGAAGGAAATGCAAAAAAGTCTGGAACTTACGTGCCTGGGCGTCGCGACGGTGACGAGCTTCAAGTCGTTTCAGTGGTGAACTTCAAGGGCGGGTCAGGCAAAACGACGACGTCTGCTCACCTCGCTCAGCGCTTGGCGCTAAAGGGGTACAGGGTTCTTGCGATCGATCTCGACCCCCAAGCATCTCTTTCGGCTCTTCATGGAATCCAGCCAGAACTCGACCTTATGGAGGGCGGAACCCTCTATGATGCCGTTCGCTATGACGATCCGGTTCCGATCGCCGAAGTGATCCGCAAGACTTACATTCGCGGCCTTGATCTCATCCCAGGCAACCTTGAACTCATGGAGTTCGAGCACGAGACGCCTGCTGCTATCCAGCGAGGCGGAGCGAAGGCGTTCTTCGCGAGAGTTCATGACGCACTCGATAGTGTTGAAGCAAACTACGACGTTGTTGTGATCGACTGCCCGCCGCAGCTTGGTTTCTTGACGATGTCAGCACTTTCTGCGTCCTCGGGTGTCCTCGTGACGGTTCACCCGCAGATGCTTGACCTCATGTCGATGTCTCAATTCCTGCGAATGACTGCGGATCTCCTGGGAGTGATCAGGGATGCAGGCGCAAATCTGCGCTTCGATTGGCTGCGCTTCTTGCCAACGCGATACAAAGTCGGCGACGCGCCACAAACCGAAGTCATCGCCTTCATTCGCGGGCTGTTTGGGAGGTCGGTCCTGACCAATCACATGGTTGAATCGACCGCAATTTCTGATGCCGGCTTGACCAAGCAAACGCTCTA
>JAGLDW010000371.1 GCA_023145395.1 Lentisphaeria bacterium
GCTCAGAGGGCGCAAGGCCGTTGGGACAAGAAATCCCGCACCCGGTGTGCAAATGCTCCGTCAAAGTAATATGTGTATGTGGTCAATGTGATGCAAACAACAGTCAGATTCCGGAGAGCCCCATGAGCCGATTTCTTTTCTTTCTGCTTGCCCTCGCCACCTTTTTCGGGATCTACGGGACTGCGAGCGCTGCTGCGCCAAATGCACGAGCCTTGCCGGCGCCAACATTTCATCTCCCCTTCGACGGCAGCGTGCAGCCCAAGGTGGCGGCTGGCATCAAGCAGCATCGATCGCTGAAATCCGAGGGTGTGAGCTACACGGAGGGAAAGTCTGGTCAAGCCGTGCTGCTGGGTACTGGACCAACCCTCGTCTACCAGGCGGAGGGCAATATCCCGGACGAGGCGACACTGTGCTTCTGGCTCAAGCCCATGGACTGGGCAAAGCTCAAGGAATGGCGCAAGCTGATCACGATCACCCCTGGTGGCCGGGGCGGCATGATGTTCGCCCACTATCCCGGTCGCCCTCCGGCAATCCAGTTTCGCTGGGGCGCGAGCTACGGCGGTCCCGGGCACGAAGCCACAAAGCAACCGCTGAAAATGAACGAGTGGAACCATGTCGCCATCGCCTGGGACAGCATCCGGACCCGAATCTACTTCAATGGCGCTCTTGTGCTGAGCCGCAAGCACGATGGCAACTACCGGCCCAGGATCAGCCGCAAGACAACGGTGCACTTGGGCGGCATCCTGCTCGGCACGAGCAGCGGCAGCAGCTACGGACGCCCGGTATGGGGCCGGGCGGACACGGCGCTTGACGAGTTCACCGTCTATCCGGGAATGCTCGATGGACCGCAGATCGCGCGCCTCGCGGGCGGCGAAAGCACATCGGAACCGTTGCGTGGAACACCGCGCGAAGCACAGCTTCTGGCCATCCCGAAACTCGCGACCCCGCCCACCTTGGACGGACGCCTCAAGGATGGCGAGTGGACCGGCGCCGCAAGTCTGCCGACTTTGATCGACGCGCGCAACCCCGGCAACTCGTTCGACTTCCCGAAGCAGGAACTGCACTTCGCCTACGACGATGACAACCTCTACTTTGCCGCACGTGTCCACTTTCCACTCGGCGCGGACATCCCGAAAGGCGGACTCCGCAAAGGAAGGGATGCTCCGGACAACCGGATCTTTGGTGATGAATCGTGGGAGTTCTGGCTGTTCGACCCCAAAACAGAACACCGCTACCGCTTCGCCGGCAATGTGGCGGGTGGGTTCAACGAGATCCTGGGCAAGGACATGAGCTGGAACGGCGAATGGACCTACCGCACATCCACGATGACAACGGTGTATGGAAACGAAACATGGGATATCGAGGTGGCCGTGCCTTTCCGTACGCTCGACATCGCCAAGCCGGACGGTGTGCGGCTGAAAATGAATGTCTGCCATACCTGGCGTTGTTTGGAAAGCCTCGGTTTGACCAACTGGGCGGGCTACACCAACTATCCGGTGACCAAGCACTTTGGCGACATCGTGCTGTCGCCGCAGGCCGTGGGGGCCACGTTCACGTCAAGCGGGTCGCCGTCCGCAGGCGAGTTTCGGCAGGAGATCCAGTTCACGAATCCCGGGGAAGCCGCATTCAGCGGTGCATTCTCCCTGGTGCTGCAGGCCGCGAATCCAGCCGAGGACCAGGTGGTCCAGTCCTTCCCTCTACGTCTGACGCCGGGCGGTGTTGCCACGCTCGAGGCACTGTGCACGGTCACGGATCCCAGGTTCCAGCGGCTAGCCTACATGCTCGTTCGGGACGGACAGAAACAACCGGAGATGCGCTACTCCGTGCCGTTCGGGCTGCGCACCGATTTCCTGGATGTCATCCCGCTCAACCTGCAGCACTGCCTCGTGGTCAGGCCGGCTTATTCGCTATTCCGCAAGCGGCTTGAGAGCGAAGGTGCGGAGATCGCGCAGATCGAGTTGAAGGTCATGGATTCCCGGGGAAAAAACATCGCGACGAAAAAGATCACTACGGACGCGGAAGTGCGTTTCGATCTATCGCCGAAGGGCCCGTGGGGCGAGTATCGTGTTGATCTTTCCGCACGCGCTGCAAACGGTGCCGAACTGGCTCGCAACAGCGGCATGTTCGAGCGTCCCGAGACTCCCGTGTGGGCCACGCAGCCGGATGATGTCATGGACCGGGTGCTGCCGCCCTTCACGCCGTTGCAGACCACGGCCGAGGACGGTGTGGTGGACATCTCCTGCTGGGGCCGCACCTATCAATTCGGCCAGAGCCTGCTGCCCACAGCCGTGAAGAGTGGGCCGGTCGCCAACATTCTGACTGCGCCCATGCAACTGTTCGTGGGTGCCGCGCCATTGGCTGGCGGGGATCTGAAACTGACTCGCCAGTCCGAGGTGCGCGACGAGCTTGTCGTCGTGAGCGAGACCGACGCGCTCAGCCTGCGGGCCGATGTCTGGATCGAATACGACGGGCTGATCTGGTACGAAGTGCAGCTCACGGCGAAACAGGATGTGCCCGACATCAGCCTACGCGTTCCCCTGGCGCCCGAACAGGCACAGTACGCGCATTACACGGCCAGTATGATGAGTCTTGGCGGCGGACATACCGTGCCGCTTGACAAGCCATTGGCGCTCAAGTTCTGGCCCGTGGTCTGGATCGGCAACTTCGAGCGGGGATTCTGCTGGTTCACGGAGGGTGCGAACGACCTCAAGGCACGTGCGAAACAACCGATCAAGGTGGCGCCCGGCGACGGAGTGACCACGCTCAGCGTCCAACTGGCCGGCGCCATGTCAGCCGGAGAAACCGCGAAGATCCGGTTCGGCCTGCTCGCCACCCCCGTCAAGCCGCAGCACCCGCGCTATCCACTCAACTTCTTCGCCTACAACTCCGCCCTCTACCAGCAACCCCCGGTTCTCCCCCTCTACTCGACGGTCTGGTGGACATTCCACAAATGGTTCCTTGACCTGCCCGAAAAGAACAGCAAGACCGGCACGTGGGGAACGCCGGCCGACTGGGTGCCGAGCAAGGTGGACACAGTCACAAGATGGACGCCGTATCTCGACCCTTGCACACTGACTCCCGAGTACCCGGAAGCACGCCACTATCGGCGTGAATGGGAGATTCTTCCCGCCCAGCATCGGGAGGGACTCACGCGCAAGATGCCCGACGGCAGCGAGCGTCCGTTCGGCGAGCTTTGGATGAGCCCGGCCTCGGAAAGCTATCGCAAATACTATGCCTGGCGCGTCGGCGATCTCATTCGGCGTACCGGCATCAGAGGGCTCTATTTCGACTTCGGCTGCGCCATGCGCGACTCCAATACCTACCACGGCGCGAACGGTGGGCACTACATTCTTGGCCTGCGTGATTTCTATCGGCGCATGGTCAATGAGTTTGTGAAGGCGGGGATCGACGATCCGATCATCGTGGTGCACAATTCCATGTCCGTGCAAATCCCGGCGCTCACCTTTGCCACACACCTGTTCAACGGCGAACATCACCGCATGAAGAGTGGCTCGACACTGCACCATGGGAAGGACTATCTCGACACGCTGCCATTGTACTACTTCGGCATCGAACACAGCGGTCTGCCATGGGGGTTGCACGGGAACATGCTTCCGGAGTTCCCCGAGGCGAAACAACTGATCCGGCAGCTCGGGATCACGGACGAGACTGTGACGGAATACCTGTGGAATCGGACGGGGTCGGTGGTGATGCCGGTTCTCCTGCACGGATGCCTCCCGGGCGGCATACGCGTGAGCCACCCCTACTACAAACGGGTGCTCTCCGTGCTTTCTCAGTTCGATGTGCCCAGCGCCACATTCCACCCCTACTGGCGCAATGCCGATTCGGTCGCTGCTGACTCTCCGGACGTCAAGGTCAGCGTGTATGCGCGGCCCGACGCGCCCAAGCTGTTGCTCGTGGTCGGCAACCTGAGCAAGGAACCGAGGGAGGTCACGGTCCGGCTCAGCATGGCCGACTTCTACACAGCGTGGGCGACATCACCGCTGAAAGGCATGAGAAGGGTGGAGAAAAAAAGGGAGATCATGCACGCGGCCGAACGCATGGGCACAAAGAACGCACGGTTGCTCGAGGTGGGCCCAGGCCATGTCCGCCTGTGGATCAAAGGACACGACCTCGCCCTGATCGAAGTCGATGGGCATGAGAAGGTGCGGTAGAACAAGGAAGAGGGAGGACGTGGCAACGGTGGGCGCTGCCCCCGTAAACCCCCGCTGGGGAGTCATGACTCCCCAGACCCCACATCAAAGTTTCCGGGCACGCGCCGGATGAAGCATCCAGCTCTCCGTGCCCGGAAACGGTGGCTCCCGCTGACGCGACAAACAACACACCACTGCAAACCCCCACCACACTGCGAACCCCGCAAAGCCTGCTCCCGGGAGGGCGAACGGCCCGTGAGCCGCTGGGTGGCAGAGGCCATACCCTCGGTCCCGGAGGTCCCGAGCCACTAGCCTGTGGAGGGCGTCTGCCCTCAGACGCCGCCGCACTGCGAACTCCGCAAAACAAAGGCTGTAAAACTCGAAGATAATACCGTGACGTGGTAACCTGTCATCTGAATGAAGCAACAAGCGTGCACGCGAAGCAAGCAGAAACGAGTATTCCAGATGGTTCCCAGCAAGGAGAAAGCCATGTCCACCAAAGATGCCGCGCGAGAGAAAAAAGCTGTGATCGCGATGTATGACGAGGCCGATCATCGGCTCCTGCGAATCATCGCCGAATCGAAGACACCGGGCGTGAGCCGCACTCAGGAGATTGTGAACTTCGCCAAGTGCCTGGGATGCCAACGGATCGGCATTGCTCACTGCGTGGGCGTCGCCGAGGAGGCCCAAGCACTCGAACGAATGCTCTCCGAGAGCTTTGAAGTGACACGCGTGGACTGCAAGGTGTTCGGCATCGATGCAGGCGAACTGATTGAAGGCGCGAGCGGAGCCGCATGCAATCCAGTCGGCCAGGCCAAAGTGCTCGCCGACGCTGGCACGGAGCTGAATGTTGTCATGGGCCTCTGCCTCGGACACGACCTCTTGTTCGCCAAACACTCCACCGCGTCCGTCACCACGCTTACTGTGAAGGATCGGGTCCACGACCACAATCCCATCGCAGCCCTTCGCGAGGTGTCTGTTTAGCGACCTTTGGACGGCGAATGGTCCGTGAGCCATCGCACTGCGCTGTCCGCGTCCCCCGTCGACGGGGGACCGGCT
>JAGLDW010000372.1 GCA_023145395.1 Lentisphaeria bacterium
TGTCTTTTGTCATGGAGTGATGCGTTCTGTGTCGCGCTAGCGAGAGCTAGCGCTTTCTGCGGACGGAGAGCTGGGCGCCTCGTCCGGCGCGTCCGCAGAAGCTGGGCGCCTCGTCCGGCGCGTCCGCAGAAGCTTGACGTGGGGTCCGGGGAGTCACGACTCCCCGGCGGGGGCGGGGGCAGCGCCCCATCGCCTTTCTCGGCCCGTCCCCTCCCCCTTGCGCCTTTGCGTCCTATTCCTGAGGCGGCGCTGGGGCGAGGGCGATCCAGTTCAGGTTCAGGCTCCGGCCGTCGATGTTCTCCAACCGCACGCGGAACTTGCCGACGGGTAGATCAATGGGTGTCGGCTGTGCTTGGCCATCCGCCAACACGAAGATCCGCCAGTCGTCCTGACTGCTGCTGTAGCCCCCGGTCCCCGCGATCTCAAGTGCCTTGCCTACCGGGATCTCGCTTCCATCGATGGTGATCTTGCGCAGCACTGCGCTATCCGAGGTGCAGGCGCGGAGAAACAACAGATACTTTCCAGCTCTTGGTGTGCGGAATGTGTACTCCAGCCAGTGGCCGGCGCGGTCCCAGTGCAGAAATGCCTTGCCCAATGCCCCCACTTTCCCGGATGTCACTTCCACCCGCCCTCTCCCTTGCCCGGAAATCTCGGCCGCGTTGACGAGCAACGCCCCGGCCGGAAGCTTCTCGTCCGCAGACAACATCTTGGCAAAGCCGCTGGGTTTGATGTCCTCAGGGGGCGGAGGGAGCGCGATGGAGATCTCACCCTCGGCCCGGGGGACAGGCGGTGTGGCAGGAGGCGTGACCACCGCCAGCGCGATCACACCATCTGTTGGCGCCACTGGGTCTCCGCCGTTCACCGTGCAAGGCTGGCTGGCGGCAATCCGCAACGCCTGCGCGGCCGTGCACGAGATCGCGTTATCCACAAGAGCCACACCGTCCGCGGGAGTCGATGTCGAGAAGAGGACCGTGCCGCCACGACTCAGTTTTGCGGACTCCGCAGCAAACCAGGCGAGCCCGTCTCCCGATACGCGAATGCGCGCCAGGCGTCCGTCCAGTTCGAAGCCTCCCGCCTCCGCCACACCAGCATTTTCATGGCGGACGATCCAGATATCCGTGTCGCTGCGGCCGTTGTCGGCAATCTCGACCCGGAACGCCGTCACTTCGTCCACGCTGGCAGCCTGGCCATCGAGGGTCGCAGGCAGAGCCGTGAGACGCACGCTGGCGGGTTCCCTCGCCGGCGGCGTGGGATACAGCACATTCGCGAAGACCGCGGGCATCGCGGTCTCTTGGGTGAACTGCGCCACGTCCACGGGATCCTTCTTGTACCATTTGTAGCTGACCCAACCCTCGACGATGGCGGTTGTCAGGCTTGGCTGGGGGAGTCCAGCGACAACCAGTGATGGCTGTCCCGTGTCGTCGGGCTTGCCGCTGAAACGCGCCGTGGCACCAGTGACCGTGCCAACAAGGTTCTTGCCCGGATGCCAGCGCTGGTCGAGCTTGTGCTTGCCCTCCCCCGTGAGACGGTCCAGCACCACCCAATAGCCCGGTCCGTCCGCGCCGGGTTGCTTGAAGACGAGTGTGCGTTCATGCCGAAGTGGCTCCGAGTTGTCCGTGAGACCGCGCGTCAGATCAAACGCATTCGTCGTGACCCAGGTGCAGGAAAGCGGATCCCGATGCTTCTGCGGCTTGTCATCGACAACCACCGTGTTGTGTCCGGTCGTCCATATGAAATACTTCCGCTCGGGCCAGGCGTAGGCGAAGCGGCCTGAATCGACCAGCAGGGGTGCCCCGTACGCATAGAGGCTGATGTGCCCCATGTCGAGATGGCAGTGGCCGAGAAATCCGCCCCAGTCCATGATGCTCCACAGCGCGTCGGGGTCGTTCCAGCCCGACCGGGACACGTAGAAGCCAGCCGCCTCGAAGGCGTGGGAGCGGTGCACGGGCTCGACTCCCTCCCTGCCCTCGCTGATGATGTTGCGCATGTCCTCGCGGAGAAAGAA
>JAGLDW010000373.1 GCA_023145395.1 Lentisphaeria bacterium
GCCATGCGGAGATCCGGGCGCGCGCCGTACAGATAGAACTCGTACATGCTCTCGATTTTGGCCAGGAAGTTCTCGCGTCCTTCGAAATCGACGTCGTTGAGCATGGCGAGTCGAAGCGGCTCCAGGAAACAGGACATCGTCATACTGTGGTAGCCGGGCGTGCGCTCCACGTGCACTCCGTCAGACAGAACCTGAATGTCGATTTCGCGGAGCAGTCGTTGGAACCCCTCGGCCCGCCACTCGGCGGCCTCCTTGAACTCCGGGAACATGACGCCAAGCTCCACCAATCCGCGCGCCTCCGCCACCACCCAGTTGCCGTGTCTCGCGTGGTGCGTCATGAGGAAGCGTCCATGCTCGCGCAACTCGGTCAGCATGACGAACTGCGCGTCGGCGGTCCAGCTTTTGCTGCCGCGCACCCGCAACCAGCTGTTCAGCCAGGTCGAGTAGATGCGGACGGTGGCGTTCAGCGTGCTCCAAGCCCAACGGTGGCGATGCCGGTCCCAGCGTTCCATCGGATTGTCCTGCGCGAAGTCGAGGAGTTGCTGGACCATCTCGTTGGCGTAGGCCTCGTTGTCCGTCGCCCAGTACGCCCCGGCGAGCTTGCTCCAGTGAAAGTTGCGGTGGATCTTGGTGGGCCATTCCACATCCACGATCGGGAAGATGTGCCAGTCGAACTCACGCCCCAGATCAAACGTGGGTTCCTTGTAGGAATGAATGGACATTTTGTGGGTGAGGAGTTTCTCAGCCCGCGTGTCCGTGGTGCGCGCTGGGTTGATGGAGGGTCGCCGCTCCCACTTCTGATAGTAGCTCGGTGCCTTGCGCTGTCGGTAATACGCCACGAGCGTTTCGCGCGCGGCTCGGAAATCTCCCTTGCCCACAGCCTCGCGCACCTGCTCCAGCCCAGGCCGCTCCAAGTCCAGATCCGCCATGAGCGATCCGGTGTCCAGAAAGATCTTCCGCCACCATGGCGCGCGCAGTCTCAATTCCTGGGCATCCTGCAGCATCTTCTCCAAGTTCACGCCATCGGGCAGACGCCCATCGCGCTCGAGCGAATCCACGTTGGCGAGCAAATCCCCCAGCAAGCTGAAACGATCCCACATGCCATTGCGGTCGGCGAAAGGTTTCAGCTCCGCATACAGCTTGCGGTATGGCGCAAGATCGCCTAGCATGATTTTTACCCGGCGTGCAAAGCTGCCCGCGAAGAATGTGCCCTGCATGTATCCGTCTTCGCCCTTGAATCCAGCGAGCCCAGGCTCGTCGCCCTGCGACACGATCACATGCCAGCGGTAGCTGCGGCCTTCCGGAAAAGCCTTCTCCGGCCGAAAACGATTGCCTATCACGTCGTAGGACACATGAAAATCGGAGCCTGATTCCGCTGTCACCACAAGCGTGGATGCCGAGTCGGCCGGCGCCTCCCAGCGGAACTCGGGACGGCAGTCCGCGCTGGCGACGTTGACTGCGGGCGCCAGCGCCTTCACGGGGCGCAGTTTCAGCAGAGACACATCGTCCCACCACACGCCGCCCTCGCCGTGATGGAAGAGGACGAGATTGAAACGATGGGTTGCGGGGGGAAGTTGCACAATCCAGGCTAGCGCACGCCAGTCAAATGGACCCAAAGGGCACATTTTGTAGTCCGATTTGACTACCTTGCCATCGACATCCACGCTCGTGAACCGCGCGCTGGTGCGCAGGGCATGCTGTGAGGTGCCCTCCACCTTCACCTGCGCCGACAGCAGGTAGAGCGAGTTCGGATCGGTCAACTCCGAACCGAAGGAGACACTGGCGCCGGCGCGCGCACTAGGTGCCCCGACAATGTGCAGGGAGCGCTGCCCGGAGGAGGCTTCCGCATCGTCGGTTTCCGCTCGAGCGGCGCTGGAGTACGTGCTAACACTCCAAGCTGCGGGGCGGCTCCCCGCGACGATTTCAAAGCCACGGTTCTTGAGCAATTCTCCAACGGGCTGGTCAAGGCCGGGTATCGGCGTCGGATCCAGCACGAAGCCAGCGAGATGCACAACCGTGTCCGGTTCGAAGTGATGCGACCACATGGAATTGAAGAAAACCTTGCGGATCGCATGCCAGCCCAGCGGTTTGCGGGTGCTGCCAATCAGCGAGAGGGGAAACTCGAAGGTGCGCCAACCGGAGAAATCCGTCTTGATCGAGACCGAATAGTAGTCACCTTTTGGGGTGTCCGGATTGCCCGAATCGAAGATCAGCGAGATGACCGAATCGCGCGGCTCTGCCACATGGATACGGAAGCGCAGAGTATGGAAACCGCTCAGATCGTGCGCCAGGTTCTGCGCCGTCACCGTGGTCCTTTCGGCAGGATTCGCCCACGCAAGCGCGGGCTTCCCGTCAACGACAAGCGCGGGATCGGGAACCAGTCCCTCCCATTCCTGGACCGCGAGAGGTTCTGCGGCCCGGAGAAGCGCAGAGAGGCAGAGCATCGCACCTAGCAGCCAGCGGGAGGTGCCCATGAGAGACGGTGAAAACACAGATTTCGATCTGTTCATCTCGCGATTCTCCAAAGTAAACAACTCACATTTTGACTAGTGGTTCGGGACGGCCCGTCCCGTAAGAGCTCTATAGTGCGAAGGCATCTCGGCGCGGGCCGCGCCGAACCACAAGACCCTCAAACGAGAGTCAAAATGTGAGCGCCTGATGCTCACCACGCGAGCCCATGTCCCATGAAATACGCTGCAAGACGACTGTCCAGAATATCGCCCGCATTCTCCCGCGCATGGAGGAATGCGGACACTTCGTTTTTCGCAACCACGATCACCTCGATCTCCTCCCCCTCCTCCAAGCATGCCGCAGGCGTCTGGTTCTCCGGTGCGTTCTCATCGATCTCCATAAGCGCCAGAACCACGCTTTCGCCCGTCAGGCCGGCGGAACTACTTGTGGGGCGCCCCATCCAGGCGATCGTTCCGGTGTATCCCGTCTCTTCGGCAAGCTCCCGCAGTGCAGTCTCGCGGGGCGCCTCGTCCGGATCGATCAAGCCGGCGGGGAACTCGATCACAAATCCTTTCACAGGAGGACGATATTGGCGGATCAACACATAGCGCTCTGATGGTTTGAGCACGGGAATCATCAGGACCGCGCCTTGGTTGTGGCAGCGCATGGCCGCCTCCCACTTGCGCTCCCTCCCTGCGCCGTCGCGGTAGGTCAACAGCTCCAATTGCAGGAAACGGCCCTGCCCAAGAATCTCCGTGCTCTCATAGGATGGCATCGTGCAAACGTCTCCCGGATCAATACTGGACGATGACAGCAAGCATCTCGAGAGGCACGTCGCCAACGGATTTGACGGCATGGCCGCTCCCGTCGGCCGTGAGGATGGTGTCCCCCGGCTCCAACACCACTGGGGTGTCCTCGTCCATCATCTCCGCCTTTCCCGCGAGAATGACAAAGACCTCTTCCTCGTCATCATGTTTGTGAAAACCAATGCTGCCACCCGGCTCGAGCGTGAGCTTGGCCAGCAGACGAGTCTTGCCTTTCAATTCGTCGGCCTTCCAAAAATGCTCGATGCTCACCGTGCCATCGCCACCACGCATCTGCTCGCGAAGACTCACTTCATAGGTTCCACTGCGTCGGATCATGCCACATCTCCGTTGGGGTTCGCGCGTTCTGTCAAATCATCCCGCACAGGGCGGTTGCCATGAAGTTCCACAAGAACCTCCCATAGCACGCCGGACAGCTCTTTTCCACAAACTTGCGCAAAGCGCGCGCGCATCCGCAGTTCACTGCGTCTTTATGGGTAGAGACACCATGATGAAAATAGAGAAAGGAGCAGTCCAATGGCCAAAGTCTTCACCTACACGGCAGTGGATGGCAGCGGGCGCGAAAGCAAGGGGCAGCTCGAGGCGGATTCACACGAAGCGGCGGTGCAACATGTGCGGCAGAGCGGACTCTTTCCCACATCACTCGACGAAAAGGAGTCAAACCGCCCCGTCTGTCCCAAGCACGTGCCAACAAGCAAGCGAGTAACCGCCCTCCTCGCCCCACGCCTAAAGGGGAAATATCTCGCTGCATTCACCCGGCAGCTCGCCACTCTTCTGGATGCGGGCATGCCCCTCATGCGCGGTCTCCGTCTCCTTCAAGACCAGGCGGAGGAGACAGGACAGAAGGCCGTCATCGGACAAGTTGCCGACCATGTGGAAGCGGGAGGCACATTCAGCGAATCACTCGCCCGGCAGCCACGCACCTTCGACCGGCTCTTCGTGAGCATGATTCGCGCAGGCGAGGCGTCGGGACAGCTGGAGCAAGTCCTCAAGCGCCAAGCCGAGTTTCTCGAGAAACGGCGTCGCCTGGCCCGCAAGGTCAAAGGCGCGCTGGCCTATCCGGCCATGGTCTGCGTGGTTTCGCTCTCCATCACCGCCGGGCTGATGATCTTCATCGTCCCAAAGTTCGCCAAAATGTTCGAGGGCATGCTCGATGGCGCCGCACTTCCTGAACTCACCCAAATCGTCATGGCCGCTAGTGACATCCTCATGCATCGCATCCACTACATCCTCGTGGCCGCGCTGATGGCCGTGGCATTGTGGAAAATCATTCGCGCACTCCCAGCGGGCACGGCATTGACCGACCGCCTCGCCCTGCGGTTGCCCGGGTACGGAAACTTGGCAAGACTCACCGCAAGCGCACAGTTCTGCACCACTCTTGGAACACTCGTCCAGTCCGGAGTCGGCATCTTGAACGCTCTGCTCATCGTGCGCGACTCCAGCGGAAACAGTGTGGTCGCCAATGCGGTGCAGCGCATCCACGACGCCGTCAAGGAGGGAGAGGGAATCAGCCAGACCATGGCCGCCACGGGCGCTTTTCCGAAGATGTTGGTGGGCATGGTCCAAGTCGGCGAGGAGACTGGCGCGTTGCCCGAGATGCTCGCTCGCGTCTCCACCGCCTACGAGGAGGAGGTGGACTCGGCCGTCGAAGCGCTCACGTCCATGATCGAGCCCGCACTGATCGTGCTCCTCGCCGGGCTGGTCGGCACCATCGTCATCGCTCTCTTCCTGCCGCTGATACGGCTGATCACCATCATGACGGGCGGTTGACACGCAAAGAATTTCCATGTACACTAAAAGTAGAGCGACGAAGTGAAATAGGAGGTCCAGAAGGCTATGAAGCTGGACAAACGGGAAATCCGGGATGTGAGACACGCCATGGAGGGCGACCAGGACGCCTTCGAACGACTCGTGCGTCGCTTCGCCCGACTCGTCTTCGCCCAGTCGTTCACCATCCTCCACGACCGGGAAGAGGCCGAGGACGTTGTCCAGGACTGTTTCGTCAAAGCCTACCGCTTCCGAGTCTCTCTCGCGGACCCGCAGCGCTTTCCCCAGTGGTTGCTGTCCATCGCTCGCAACCTGGCCCGAGACCGGCTCCGCCGACGCAAGCCAGACTGGCACGACGATGGAGGAACACCCGAGCTGGCGGACGACCGCCAAGCCGCCCCCGGAACGGCACTTGATCTCGCCACCGACCTGACCCAACTCCGCAGCGCTGTGGCACAGCTCCCCGAGCACTACCGCGAAGTCGTCACGCTGCGCTACATCCGAGGACTCGACCACCGTACCATGCGCCGGCAGCTCCAGCTCACCGATGGCGCGTTGCGGGGCCTGCTCGGACGCGCGCTGGTCCTACTCCGCAAGACGCTCCGCCAGGCGGAGAGTTCGCCATGAGTGGAACCAATAAAATCCACGAGAATATCGAGCACTGGCTCGACGCCTCGCTCAAGGGCAGGCTCGACGCAACGCAACGCGGTGCTCTACGAGAGCA
>JAGLDW010000374.1 GCA_023145395.1 Lentisphaeria bacterium
CGGCGGGCCGGACGAACAGTTCGAGGGGCGCGTTGTGCAAGGAATGCGCTCGGAGGCGCAAGGGGACAACAAGACCGTCCCCGTGCTCGCGCGCCGAGGCACCCGAGTCGCCCTGCGAGTCGCCCTCGCCGTCCTCTTCCTCGCATTGCTTGGCGTGCGAAGTCTCAACCTGCGGTATTTTCGGAATGACTCCTGGTCTGCCCAGGCACTCTCGGCGCTGGGACAGGTGTTCTTGCGGGAGCCGTCAGTCGAGACCCCAAACCGGTTGCCCTACGGGATCAACCAGGACCAGCGGCGATTGGCCATTGCCCACCAGCTCACCAAGGGGTTTGCCGGCCTGCTGATGTGGTTGTCGCTGCTGTTGCTGGTGCTTTTTCTCGCCCGCGATCTCTGGGTGGTTCGAACACGCCTCCGTGCTTGAGGGTGTCGCGCACGCGCGAACTCCGCTTTGTGGTGCGCGCGGTTCTGTTGATGCCGGTTACGGCTCGGTTCAGGGAAGAACGAGTACTTTGAATTCGGCGCGGCTGTAGGTCTTTCCACTGGATGAAAATGTCCAGTCGGGATGAGGGCCGGGGCTATTCCCAATCCCGAGATCCGCGTTGCGGCCACTGGAGAATTTGTTGAAGCAGATCACGCACTGTTTGGCCTGCCAATTGTGGATTTGCATGCAGCCATAGCCTGGTGACTTGGCGGTGCTCATTTGATCGCCAAAGTCGTGTAGAGCCGAACTCGCATTTGGCACCTTCGCTGCGTTCGCACCCCCGTAGTTGCAGTCCCAGAACTCAATGTTGCAGCCCTCGGCGAAGGCGCCGGTCACGATCCCCTCGGCATTGCTCTTCACGAGCGCTCCCGTCACGTTCTGCTGAAAGCGCGCACCCGTCGCCTTCGCGGGGACGCCAATCTTGCTCACATCGTCGGTGAAGGGATCCATGGATACGAATGCGTAGCGGATCGTCCCGTCCAAGTTCTGCAAGGCCAGAAAGTAGGCGATCTTGCGAAAGGTGGTGATTTTCGCCGAATTGTCCGTCGGGTAGACGAAACTCGTGTTTCCATTCACCGTTCTGCCATTGAGCGGATCAAAGGCATAGACGAGCTTGTAGGCAGCCGCCTCCTCGGGAAGCATTTTCGCGAAACAATCCAGCGGAGGAATCTCTCCGAAGCGGAAGGGTGTTGCTGGCAGACCGTCTTTGTTGAAGAGGTTCACGCCCACGGGATTGGGTGCCCAGGCATAGTGGACCATGAAGGGCTCCTTCATCTCCGGCGAGGTCACAACCACCTGGTTGTCTCCCAAGATACTGGCCTGTGCACGCACGGATTTTCCGCCCAAACCAGTCAATGCGAAGCCAACAAGCTCCCCGCCATCCTTGATCGCCAGCGGAGAGCCCCCCGTATCGAAGGTGACGATTGCTCTGCTCCCCTGAAAGTCGCAGCTCTGCGGCACGGGGCCACAGCGGCTGAAGCCTGTTTTGCCGTACGTGTCGTGCAGCGCAAGCCGCGCCAGGCGGTCTCCCACATCCTGCTTGTTCTTTGGGTGGATGTTGTCAGCCTCGCCAACATCGATGGTGATCGCCATGCCGGTGCCAGGCACCTTCTTGGCGACATTCATGAAGGATTCGCGAATATCGGCCCAGCCACTGTTCTGCACGGGGGTGGTCCAAGGTTGGGTGAAGTTCGGAAGCTGCACGAAGTAGAACGGAAAGTCGCTTCCCCACTTGGCCCGCCAGGAGGCGATAAGATTCGTGAGCATGACCTCGTAATGCTTGCCACGCCCGGAATTGGCCTCGCCCTGGTACCAAATCGCGCCGCGCAGCGCATAGGGTGCCAATGGGTGGATCATGGCGTTGTAGAGATTGCATGGGTAGTTGCGATACGTGCGTGGCTTTTCCTGTTTCCTCGGCCTGCGTGGCACCTTTCCCTGCTTGCCGCCATCCGCCCATTCCTGCCGTATCGTCTTGTACTTGGTCATCTGCTCGTCGAATCTGGCTTGGGCCTTTTCTGGCGTGTACTCCGCCTCGCGCTTGTCCCAGCTCTCGCGGATCTGCACGGCCACTGGATCGTCTTTCTGAAACTCCCACGGTGTCCAGGCCTCCACCGCCGTGCCGCTCCACGAAGAATTGATCAGGCCAATGGGCACGCCCAATTCCTGATGCAGCTTGCGTCCGAAGAAGTACCCCGCCGCGCTGAAGCCACCGACGCTTTTCGGCGTGCATGGTGCCCACGGCACCACGGGACCGCACTCGTTTTTGGGCTCCGTCGCGGTGTTCGCAGGCCATGCTCGCGGTCCGGGACGTCCCGCACCACTGCGGGCGCAGTTGGCCAATGGCTCGGGACCTCCGGGACCGAAGAGGATC
>JAGLDW010000375.1 GCA_023145395.1 Lentisphaeria bacterium
CAGCAGTCCTGCTGCTCTCCGCCGTCGCCGTTCATGTCCATGCGGACATCACGGTCGCAGGAGGGACGTTGACAGGAAACACCACGTGGAGCGACACAACGCAAACGTACCTTGTTGACAACGAATCGGATGCTGTCGTGGTTCCCAACGGCTTCACATTGACCATCGCCGCAGGCGTCACGGTCGAATCGAAGAACGACAACAAGGAAACCATCGTCGTGGAAGCGGGAGGCATTCTATCGGCCACTGGAGCGACTTTCACATTGAAAACCCGAGATTTGATCACTATCAAGCCGCCCCTCGTGGTCCGCGGCACCGCGACGTTCACCGACTGTTCTCTGGCGGTTTCCCAGACGCGGGCAGCCCGCGTCGACACCACGGTTCTACTGCTGCTGGAGAGTGCGGGAGCCGCCACGTTGAGTGGCACCTCCCTAGCGGCATCGACATCCGGCCTGCGGGTGCATCGCGGGGTCTGGGTGAAAGACACAGCCACATTGACCGTAACCGCCTCGGCTGGCAACCGCAGCGCGTTCTCGGACTTCCCGCAGGCCATCTGGTGGGAATCCTCAAGCAACGTGTCCATCGCCGGCGCGGATTTCAGCGATGGCACCTACGCCGTGAACATCGACGACCCGGCCGTGGACGTGACCGTGTCGAACAGCACGTTTACCAACTACGACCGGGCGCTGAACCTGCCCCAAGCCGAAGACATCGCCCTCAGCAATGTCACGATCACCCAGGATTCCGGCACCATCGACGGACAGATCGGCGTCTACACCCGCGACTATGCCAGCTTCGCGATTTCGGGCGCCATCTCGAACATGTACATCGGGGTGCACGTCTCGCTGGCGCACCAGGTCGACGGCACGGCCGCGATCGCCAGCGTCACCTTCACGGATTGCGAGCGCGATCTGCTGGCGGAAGGAGATTACTCGGTGTCTGGTTCCGTGATCAATTCTAACACCACTTTGACCAAGGGTCACTACCACGTGGCCAACCCGATTACCATCGCGGCGGGTGCCACGCTGACCATTGATCCCGGGGTCATCCTCGACACCAAAGTCGCGTCCCAGCCCATGTTCGTCGTCGAGGGTGCGCTAGTGGGTGACCAGGCCATTTTCGAAGCGCGTCTGGACTACAACGACTGGTTGCTTTACGCGCGTTTGAGCGGCACGATCACAGTGACCAAGTGTCTCTTCCGCGGATCAAGCAATAACATCTCCGACAACAGTGCCTATTTCAGCAGCTTCATCCGAGGTGGGATGGACGCCGAGATCTCCGTTTTAGGCTGTGAGTTCGTGACTGCTCCTTCCTACTTTGGCGACACGGTCTACAAGGGGAAGCTGCGGCACGCCGTCCGCGTGGAAGAGAACGCCGTGGCAACCATCGACGAAGCACCCGATGGCACGCGCACAAGCATGTCCGGATTCTGGTGGGCGGTCCATCACCACGCGGAAACGGATCTCACCGTAGACAACCTGGACGTCTTTGACTGCAACTACGCCTTCGACTGCAACACCACAGGAAACGTCTTCCTCTACAATGTGAACATGACCGACAACAACAACGGTCTCCATCTTCGAGACGCCGGGGTGCTGGTCACCAACGGGGTCGTGGCAACAAATACGCCCAGTGCCTTCATCGGCACCATTCCGCAGATCCTGAACCCGCAGATCAGCCTGGTCGGCATGAGCTTCGACGACACGAGCTACTGCCTGGTCGCCGGAGGGTACACCTTCGACGCCGATGCGAATATGCCCGTGCTGCCCATCCGCATCGACGACCGATCCGGTCCGGTGGTCATACCCGATGGATTCACCGTGACCTTTCCTGCTGGTTCGCGACTGTCCAACTGGAAGGCCGGTTCGACGAGACGGATGCTGCGGATCAGCGGCACACTGAACTGCACGGACACCACGATGGAGCTGTGGACCTATTGGAACGATCACTTGATCTACATGCTGGACTCGGGAAGAGCAAACTTCACAGACTGCACGATCCATGTTGAAGACATGTATCATGCTTCCTCAGGCAACAGTGTGATCCATGCGGGCGGCGACTCCGAGGTGACGCTCTCCGGATGCACCATCTCCACCAGTGACAACCCCGACATCAACACACCTAGGTTCATGTATATCCGTGAGAACGCGAAAGTCACTGTCAAGGCATTCGACGGCACGCCCTGCTCATTCGCGGAGTTCCGGCGAGGCTTGGAGTGCAACACCGTGGCAAACTGTCCAAAGGTCGAGCAGGGAACCTTGTTCACGGGGGACGCTTTGGAATATGAGTCCTACCTGGAGCCGACTGCCTGGCCTGGGAACAAGTTCACAGTATCGGCAGATGCCACGATCGAATGCTCCGACCTGACGATCTGCAACTACTACACGTTTAGCATTCCCGCAGGCGTCACCGTCGACATCCGCCCTCACAGCAGAATCAGACTGGTCTACCCGTATTCCCGGCACGAGTTTCAGATCGCCGGGGAACTGATTGCAGACGATGTGGTTTTCGATCTGCGCACCACGGACCACCAAGCTGGCACAACACTTTGGTTCCTAGGGGATGGGGCCGGCACATTCACCAACTGCACATTCAACGTCAGCGAAACGTATTCCACCAACTACCGGGCCGGTGTCCTCGGTGCCACGGACAATGGCCAGATCACCCTGGACGGGTGCACCCTTGAAAGCGACTCTGAAGACCCCGTCGCACGGGCCTTGATGCTACAGGGAGCGAGCCGTCTGAATGTGCCCGCTAGCAGCCGGGCCAGCACCACGATCACCGGTTTTCAGGAAGCTGTCTACGCACCAACTTTGGATGTCTTCGGCGACACCCCCGGCCTGGTCTTCGGAGACAATGTGCGGGACATTCGCTTCGACGGTGGCACCACGATCACCAGGGATGTTGTCCTGCCCGCCAATTCCATCATCGGCGCCTATGTCTACTACGATCCCGTAACCATCCTTCCCGGCATTTCGCTGACTATCCCTCCCGGCTGCGTCCTGGACAACTACAAAGTCGGCAATACAACTGGTGATTTCGACGTCTTCGTGGCGCAGGGCAATTTGACAGCGACCAGCGTCACATTCAACGTCCGAACGTACTGCGAAGACAACGGCGCCAAGGGCACGCGTGTGTTCGACATTGAGGGCTCCGGCACCGGCCTTTTCACCGACTGCACATTCACCACCGGAGATGACTATCACAACATTCGCGAAACTGCCCTGATCGCGGTTTCCGACACCGGCACCGCCACCATCCGCGGCGGATCCTTCGAGAGCGACCCAAAGTACTACGACTATGCAACATCCCATGCCGTCACGCTGTACGACAACGCAACACTGTCGATTGTCCCCTACAACGATACCAACACCACCTTCCGCGGTTTTCCGCGGGCAATCACAGCCTATGCCTCAACTGGCATCGACATTTCGATTGGACAAGCTCTGTTCCGCGAAGGCGGCATCGGCATCCAGGTTTTTGGTGCTCCGCTGAGATGGGACTTGCAGGGAACAACGTTTATTGGCAACACGACTGCGGCCGTCTCCAACGGAGGGGACAGCACGCTGGACTGCCGTGACAACTACTGGGGACATCCCAGCGGCCCGAATCACCCCAGCAATCCCTTTGGTCTCGGGGATGCGGTCATTGGCGATGTCCTTTTTGTCCCCTATGCGGCCACCGGGCTGGTCACCATCACCACGGTCGGCGACCATCCCGTCGGGCAGGCGCCGAACGCGTTCACTGGGACGGGCGACATTGCCAATGCAGTGTTGCTGCGGTTCACTCTATCCTCACCCGAAGGCTCGGTTCCCACGACCGGATTCACGGTTCGGCTACCGCATTGCGAGGAACTCGAGGACGCAAATCTCACCAATGTCCGTCTGGTGCCCGACGGCGATGCCGATGGGCTCTACTCGGGATCACGCGAAGTGAACATCGACTTTCCGGGCACGATCAACACGACAGCGAAAACCATCACCTTTCCTCAGTCCATTGATCTTGAAGGAGACTGGTTGATTGTCGCGGATCTGATCGGGATCGCCAGTGGAGATGCCCTTTCGCTCAAATTTGACGCGGTGGACATCCTGTCCGATCCGGGTCTGTTTCTTTCGGGTGCCTGTTCTGCAGCCAAGCATTTTCGCGACCGGCTTTTCCTCGGCGACCACAGTCGTGGGCGCATCAACAACGGGCTGCTGGCGGCAACAAATCAGTCTGGTGTCACCCTCACCGCCATGTCCACGAGCCCGGGCTACGCGATGCAGGCACTCACGGTTTCTCTTTCTGAGAGTGTCGGAATCGTGGCGGCAAACCTCCGGAATGTCACCTTGCTGGTTGATGCGGACGGGGACGGGGAAGAGAGCTTTGGCGAGGCCATCTGGCCTGCCGAGCTGGTTCAGCTTGCGGGTGCCACCGGTCAGATCGACTTTGCATTTGGCGCCACACCATTGGCGACCGGAACCGACCTGGTCGTGCGCTGCGACTTCGTGGACCTGCGACGGGACGATCATCTCAAGGTCCAAGTCACGAGCGGGGGGATCACTCCCGTTGACCCATTGGTCGATGTCGTGGGCGAGAATGCGTCCACAAGGCACATTGTCCCCCGTCCCATGCTCATCCTCGACCCGGCGTTCCAGGCAGCCGACGGTTTCACGGCCGCGAGCATTCTGCGGAGCGTGCCTCTGTTGGGATTCACCATCTTCCCCGGCGGCAGACAAGTACGGGAAATCGCCTTCTCCCTGACCGACGTGGACGGTGTCGAGGCCGGTGATCTGACGAATGCCAAACTGCGGATCGACACCAACGGCGATGGTGTCATCGGCGATGGCGAGACGGAGACGGCCGGCGGAACTGCCGTCGTGGACATCGACACGGAGAATCGCCGGGGCACAATCACGTTCTCCGAAGCATTCACCGTCGGCGGCGGGGACTATCTGCTCATGGCCGACGTGGCGAATCTTGCCAACGACGACATGCTGACCATCTCCCTGCGCTCGCAAAATGTCAGTCCCGGTCCCAACGACACCATCGAAGGCGGCGTCACTCCCGTGCGCCATGCCGTCCTACGGGCGGAACTACCGACTGCGGCCGAACAGCACAACTGGACACTCACCTACCGTAGTCCCGGCGGCACGACGGTCACCGGCTCGTACAGCCACGATGGCACGAAAGTCATACTCGGCTATTCGGCTGGCACGGCATACCTGTTCGACACGTTGGAAAACCGGCCTCTGATGATGCTGCACAAACATTTCGACAAGGTGCAATACGCCGGCTTCAGCGCCGACGATTCTCTCGCCATCACGGTCACCTACGACGGCGCCGTCTACCTTTGGAACGCTGAGACCGGCGCCCTTGAGAGAAACCTGTTCAGCGACTTGCTGGTGCGCTACGCCACACCGTCTCCGGACGCAAGCAAGCTGTTCATCGTCACCGAGGG
>JAGLDW010000376.1 GCA_023145395.1 Lentisphaeria bacterium
GGCCGCATTCGCGGCTGGGATTGGAGCCATCTCGAGCAACGTGTGAGGGTTTCGGAGGACGGGGAACGCATTTTCTTCATGAACACGGAAGGCCTGGACGTGATCTTCACCGAACCCGGAAAGACCATTATCCAGTCGCCCGAACTCAACAATGAGGAAGCCTTCGATGTGACGCCGGACGGACGCAAGCTCGTGCATGTGCATCATGTGGGGTACAACAATGACCAACTGCGCTTCTATGCCGTCGACGAGGAGCGGCTGACGCTGATCAACAGCAACGTCGTCCCTGGCGACTATGCGCCATTGACTCTGTCGCGCACCGGCTCGACCACCATCTACGGCGATCAGTTGATCCGTACTCTGTCCGGGGAGGTCCTTGCCAACACCCCCAATGACGACGGCGGCTACCGTTCCGCCTTCAGTCCCGACGAGACGCTCTGGGGCATCGCCTTCTACACCAACATGTCCATCAAAACCATGCTCAAGAGCGACGCCGGCGGCAGCTTGGAGTACGGCGTCACACTCACCGACCCCTACAAACCAAGAAAGATCCTCTACCATCCCGACGGGGAGCGCATAGGCTGCGTCGACCGGTACGCGGGGGTTCAGTTCTATCGTCTTGACGACAACGAACCAGTGGGCCTCTACGACTACCGCTCCGGCGGCACTATCCAGAGAATCTACGACGCCGCGTTGTCGCATGACGGAACCATGCTGGCCATCGCCCGCGGCAACTCCGTCCGCCTTTTCGACATGCGCACGGGACGGGTGCTCCGCTACTTCTATCCGACCCATTCCAACCAGGCGACCTGCTACGCCCTCAGCGTCGGCTTCGGTTCGAACGACTCCATGCTCTACGTCTCCTGGAGCGACAACTACGTCGAGATCTTCGAGCGTTCCAGGCTGAAATCGCTGCGCATCAATCCACTGGTCCGCACTCTACCCGCCGGACGGTCCCAGACCTATGCCGTGCGCGCCGTCTATGACGACGGCAGCAGCACGGATGT
Organism: Lentisphaeria bacterium; assembly: GCA_023145395.1. GTDB lineage: Bacteria > Verrucomicrobiota > Lentisphaeria > Oligosphaerales > Lenti-02 > JAGLDW01. The sequence goes on from JAGLDW010000376.1 coordinate 1,008, forward strand.
CTCGCCCTACTACATCTACAGTTCCGAAGGCGTCGAGCTTGCCCCCGGCTCGCGTCTGTACGCCGATCCGGCGGAAGCGGTGACCATCGAGGCGGATCTGGTGACGGTGAAGCCGGGCGCCAGCGGAGAGATCACCATCACGGCCGTGTTCAGCGAGGGCGGCATCACACGCTCCGCCTCCGCCGTTCTCACCGTCGGGGAAAGTCCGGTGATTGGCCTCCGGGCCGAACCCGCGACCATCTCGCTCTCCAAGGGCGTCGTTCAGCCCATTCGCTACTTCTCGCGCTATGCGGATGGCTACGAAGAGGAAGTCACCCGGCAAACGACCCTTTCCGCGGACCCCGCAAACAAGGTTCGTCTTGCGGGGAACAACGTCACGATTCTGGGCACCGCAACGCCTGGCGACATCGACGTCATAGGGACGTACACCTTCGACGGCGTCACACGCACGGCGACCACGGTGATCAGCCTGCATGCCGCGCAGTCACGCTGGGTGCGCGAATGGTGCACGGCTGGCGGAGATGTGGCTTGCATGATGTATTCTCCAGATGGCCAGCGCCTGGCCATCGGCTACTCATCCGGGGCAATCGGCATCTACGCGGTGGGACCGACGCCGACACAGTATGACCTCGAGGACGTCATCGCGGCCCATGCGCGCCCAGTGACGCATATCCATTTCCTGGACGATGACACTCTGGTGTCGATTGGCGGCGACGGCTTGGTTCTACAATGGGATCTGACCGCTGGACGCAGCGCCGAACCGATCACCCAGTACCTCCACGACGCCGCAATCACCGCAGCCGCATTCTTCGACGAGTTCGCCGTCCTCGGCGACAATCTTGGGCGCGTCATGCTCTACGATCTCAGCGAGAACGCGATCACCTGGTCCCTCGATCTCCATGCTGGCACGGTCAATGCGGTGGCCATTGACGCGAGTTCCATTCTGACTGGAGGGGAAGACCGCCGAGTCCATCTGCTCGACCGGGTGGACGGCGCCGTGGACATGACCTACACGGCCTTCGCCAAACAACCCGTGGCCGTGGCGCTGACTGGAAACGTGATGAGTGTGCTGAGCGAGGACAAGAGGCTCGCGCGCTGGGGCAAGGGGAGCGCGGACGAGGGACTGGCCGAATACTTCTTCCCGAGCACTCCATCGACCATGACGATCAGCAGCAACGGAAATCTCTATGTGGCGACCCAGGCGAACGGCAGCAATGCAGTTTGGGTATACAACAGCAATGGACTGCTGCTGAACTGGCTCTCCACACCGCCAAACCGAGGCGAGATCTCCAGCATGGCTGTAACTCCGGACGGACAGCATATCATCACCGGACGCAGAACGGCCATGATCGAGAAGGAAACCGAAATGGGCGGAATGATCGAGGTGCCTTCCGAGTTCCACTCCTGCCAGTTCTGGCACCTGTCGCGGGGTAGCTACAGCGGCTCGCTTAGTCACAGCTACTCGCTCAACGACGCACGAATCTCCGCCGATGGCACGACCCTGTTCACCCAGAGCGACCGCCGGGTCATCCGTTGGTCGACCGGAGCGCGGAGCGCGATCTCGGAAACCAAGTTTCTGGAGACCGGATACTTTGTCCCCTACAACTTCTCGGGGCTGGCCATGACCAGCAGCGCCGCAGGACTGGTCGGCACCCGCGTCCGCTCCTCGATCTACCTCATGGACGCGGCGGAGCGACTGCTCTACATGAGCGTGCACACCGACTGCAACGCCTTCGACATCTCGCCCGACGGCACGCGCCTGATCACCAACACATCGGGCGCGCTCACGCGCTTCTGGGACATTTCCCTGGATTTCCCGACCGTGTTTCACGAAAATCCCGTGCTGAGTGCGGATGTCGCGTATCTGCCGGACAACCAGGCGCTGGGATCCGTGCCCGACAGCCAGTACGTATCCATCTTCAACACCAGTGGCCTGCGATACAGTGGAATCCTCATCGCAGGGGTGGACCAAGCACCGGATGCAGCACCCACAGGCAGTGAACTGCAGGGTCCCATCGTCGATTCACTTTCCGTTTCGGCAAACGGCCAGCGTGTCGCAGTAGTCATCCGGTATGAGGAGTCGGATGGCATGAGCGGCGAATCCAAGTCCTATGTCTACATTCAGGTCTACGGCCTGGTCTCGGCCCGGGGTGCACTCACACCCACCGGGCGTCTGTTCGAGGAATACCTTGGCATGGTGGAGAACTCCAGTCCCAAAGTCGCCGCGGCGCTGTCTCACGACGGTTCACTGCTCTTCTATGGCATGGCGGCGCCAGACGAGCAGGGGCATCTGGTTGATCTCAGCACCTCGCGTGAATTGTCGATTTTCACGCCTCCGAGCATGGGCACAGTCATGAACATGGGGCCGGTCGCCGCCCAATTCACCGGGGACAGCAGTTCGTTGATGGTGGCGTGGTCGGAAGGCTATGCCAGTGTCCATCGAAGGGAGGGTGTTGACACGTTGCGGATCAGTCCGCTCGCGCGGTCCGTCAGCTCCGGAGACCAAGTCACGCTATCCGCCGCCGCCGTCTACGCGGACGGCTCAAGCTCAACCGTGACGGACAGGACCACTTTCAGCGTGGATCCCGGGGGCAGCGCCACAGTTGCTGGCTCCGTCGTGACCGTGGCCAACGGGCTCGGCGCCGGCACGGTGATCACCATCACGGGAACCTATGTGGAACTCGGCACAACCCGTACGGGAACCTCGATCCTGACAGTCCAGGAGGCGCTGTTCACCCACTTGACCGTCGATCCTCCGAAGATCTCGCTGGCTCGAGGCCAGTCCGTCGATCTGCACGTGTTTGCGCACTTCGCAGCCGGCGCCGTCGTCGAAGTCACGTCGGACGCAGCTCTCGAACTGTTCACGGACTCGCCCGGCACGGTGACGCTGGACGGCGGCACCGTCACTGTGAACGACACCGCCCAATTCGGGGATGTCATCGTCACGGCCCGTTTCGCGACAGACGGAGACGAGCACACGGTCTATGCCGCCCTGCATATCCGCCACGAGGGAAGCATGATCAACCCGGGAGACTTCGACGAGAGCCTGGACGTGGGCTTCAATGATCTGCTCTACTTCATCGGTCATATGGACGAGGTCTCCACCGCTCCAACCTGGGATTCCCGCTGCGATTTCGATGGCGACGAGACGATCGAGTTCGACGACGCAACGACCTTGTTCGGACTCTACGGCACGGATTATCACACCCGAAGCGCGGATAGCCCGGCCAATCTGCTTGTCGCGTCCAGAAACACCCCCGCAGCCGCGAGCATCTGGGCCGAGGTGCCCGAGCGTGTGACGGCTGGAGAAGTGTTCCTGGTCAAGATCTGGGCACGAGACAACGTTGCCGAGGCCCGCGGATTCCGCGGCGGCCCCATCGACATCCGTTTCAACCCCGAGCTGGTGGCACTTGATGGCGCGCTGGATCCCGACACCGTCCTCGCTCCGCCGTTCAATTCCTTCCTCACCAATGGATCCCTGCTCGACGGATGCATTTCCCAATTGGGCGGACTGACTGCGATGAACGGCTATGGGGATGGAGAGCCTGTGCTCTACGCTACCTTGGCCTTCCGGGCGTTGCAGGCAGGGACCGCCGCCTTCTCGCCTTGCAGCGGCACTTCCGGCATCGCTCTGACACCGCCTGTCAGCCAGGTGACAGTGGGTAGCACGGACTACGGTGTGGACACAATCATCATCGAGGTGGGTGGAGGCGGAGGTGGCGGTGGCGTATCCGACCAGGAGTTGCTGTACGAACTGCCCGACGGCTGGAGCCTGATCGGCGTTCCATTGTATCTGGGCAGTCGTGGCGACACAGCCGAGGGCCTGACATTCTGGCAATGGAGCTCCGAGCTGCGCTGCTACGAGCAAACCACCGATCTGGAACCGGGGAAGGGATACTGGGTATTCGCCGACGGACCCAAGCAACTGGTTCTGCGCGGAATCCCCAGCACGCCTCAGGCCGTGCCGTTGGACGTGGGCTGGAACCTAGTCGCGCCGCATGTGGAAAGCGCCATTCCTCCCGTGGAGAAGATCCGCCATATTTTCTATTGGGATTGGGTATTGGAGTCGTATGTCCCACCCGAAGCGACCGAGCGAGAGGACGACTCCCTGCCCTGCAAGCCCTGGGTCGGTTACTGGCTGTACAACGAGCAACCCGCCCTGGAGTTGTGGGATCCCGCCGATGAAACACCACGCCGCTAAACCAGGAGAGGAGGCAACATGATGAATGCAATGACTCTTCTCCCCAGAAAACACCCGGGACACAGGATGTTCCGAAGTGCTCTGCTGGTTGGGTTGGTGGCCTTGGCGACTGCCCGGACCCATGCGGTCGAGGCATACGCCGAAGTCGATACCTACCGCACGATTCTCAGCGAGGGCGGACTCAAGGGCAGTGTCCCAGATGTCGCCGTCGACTACTTGGAAAACTCGCATGTTGTATGGCGCGACGGACGTGAGGTGTACTACGCCAAAATGTCCAAGGACGGTGCCATGCTCGCCAAGAACGCAGCGGATGAGGCCGTGCCCGCCCTGCGTGTCGGCCGAATGGCGCTGGCGACCTTTATGCCGTCCATCACCGTGGACTTCGACGGCGCCGCCCACATTCTCGCCCCCGGGCCGAGTGGGTTGCTCTACGTCAAGATCAACCCGGATGGCGCCCTGGCCTTCACCCGGGGAGTCAGAGCGGGGACCTTCATCCGCAATATCGCCGAATACCGGGGTGGAGACATTGCGCTCGACCCGATCAAGAACCTGCCTGTCGTGGCGACACTGCTCTACACCAGCAACCTGACATTCATCGGTGGATATCCCTTCTATCGCTACTGGGAGAGTATCCG
>JAGLDW010000377.1 GCA_023145395.1 Lentisphaeria bacterium
CTCGGAGGCCCTCCGGGAAGCTTGGAGCCACCAGTCATCACCGTGGACGCGAATCTGACCTCGAAGGGAGCAGGGATCTGCCATGTCGTCTGGAAGGCGCACGAACCCAACACGGTGGCTGGTCCCAGCGGCAAGAATTTGCCCAAAGAGACAGCCAACGTGCAGGGCATCGGGTGGAAAAAGAACGACCTCATGCTGCACTACTCCAACTCCGTGAAGGCCACAGGCTTTGTCACCCCTTTGCCTTTGCGCATCAATATTCCCGGCGACATTCAGGGGGGCACGTATTTGCCGGTGCCTCGCATTGCGACTGACGACGATGACCGCGTGCATGTAGTCTGGCTGGGCCGCGATCCCTGGGATGCGAAAGCAGGCTATCAAATTCGCTACTCCCGCATCAAATGGGACGGCCACGGCACCGGTCTGGCGGGCAAGCAATATGCCTATGGCACCGTGGAGAACCGCAGTGTCGTGGTTTCTGGTCCACATGCCGAAGTCGAGCGCGCCAACCCCGACTTGGCAATTGGCGACGGTGTGCTTCACGTCGTTTGGAGCGATGGGCGCGACAATGAGGGAGAGACGGTGACGGGATGCCGCGTCTACCGAGCGGCGATCACCCTCAAAACCGGAGCAGTCCAGCCCGGGTCCGAGGTGCCCATCAGCGAATTGCTGGATACCGACGCCATCTCCCCCCGCATCGCGCTGCGACCGGAAAAGGATTTTCTTGAATGGACCGGCTACGAAGACGCCGAAGACACGAACTTTCACAAGACCGAGCCCGACGCGGTGGTCAACCTGCGCGACGAGGCGATCAATGTCACAGCCACGTTCAAGCCCTGGCCGGGCCCCAGGCCCTGTCCCCCGGACCCGACCATCTCGCTTCCTGCCGGAGCGCAGGGATCATCCCTGGAGGTTCCGATCAGCGCCGACGATGGCTTCGGCGCTTTCTCCATCGTCTGGCAGGAGGAGACGCCTTCTGTTTATGAAATCGCCTTGCACCGGCCCAAGTACTGGGTCGGGATCTATGGGCTTTGGACCCCGTACAAACGGGTTTCACGCGCCTGGCATGAGGAGGACCGCACTGCGGCGGCAGCACCGGCGAACATGACCAGCGGCACAGTCGTCGATGAGCCAATCCGGGTCACCGACACCTATCGGGAACTCATACGCTACTCGAACTACCACGAGGCCCAGGGCATGATCGCCGACGGCGTCACTCCGCTGATCATACGCTTTGCGCTTCCCGCAGGCGAGTACCATGTCTTTCTGTCTGGCGACGAGGACTCAGACAACCTCGCCTCCAGAATGAAGAGCCGCAAACTACAGGTCTACAACCATGGGCTCGAGGCCTTCGAGCCCTGTCCGGCCAGCGGCCCCCAGATCAAGGTCCCCATCGGACCCGACGGGGTGAACGCCCTTGAAGCGATCCTGTATATCAAGGGCTTCGACCACACCGACCCGGACATGCTCTGGCCCGTGAGCAAGGACGCCACGGCAAGCATCCAGGTCAAATTGTGGAAGAAGAAGACAAACGGGGAGAGCCTGATAATGACCGAAGGTGGCGACCCGCCGTTCGCCATTGTCCCCTTTTCCGTGGCCAAACCGCCGGTTGTGCTGATCCATGGTTTCAACGGAACCTCGGAAACGTGGTCGAAGGACTTCAAGAAGGTCATTGGAGATCGGATTGGGCCCGACATGATCAAAGTGCCCGCATATGGGCAGGAAAAGGTGCCCGTGGGAATCCTGGCGGACTTCCTGACCACGTTCAAGGAGAGTCACCCCAGCCTGTACACCGATCTAGAGGTCCTCAATAACCAATACAACAGCACCACAGAATGGTTGAAGGGTGTCGAAAGCAAGTTGACGGATATCGGCGTTCTTCCTGAAGAGGAGGATTCTGGAACCGATGTGCTTGGGACCTTCCTGTCGGCGGTCAAGGCAGCCACCTACTGGCAGAAAAGCGCCAGCGCCCATGCCCCGCTGAAGACGCTTGAGAAGATGCTGGCTCTGAAGCTCTACGTTGTGGAGGAGAAGTTGAGGCGGGAGGACCGCTGGGCATTCACCCGCTACGATGTGATCGGCCATTGCCAGGGGGGGGTGTTGCTGCGCATGTTGTCCAGCAACGAAGACATGGGTCGCAGCACGACTTTTCTGCATGAGCGCAATTGCCACCGCGGGCGCTTCCGGCGCATTGTCACCATCGGCTCTCCCCACCGTGGATCGAGACTCACTTCCTACTGGCGGCTCTACAAAGACGTTGCCTGGGAGCAGGCGGAGAATCTGGCTGCCAACGATCCAGACGCGTTGCTTGACCCCCTGCCGGCCCTCGGCGCGGCTGCGTCGCTGGTTGGGGCGGCATTGCCCTACTATGCCGAACGCAATGGATACATGGAGCCCAAATTCGACACGTTTGTCGGCGAGATTGTTGAAATCAACCAGGATCTCCCCGTTCACCCAAAAGCGAAATTCCACCTCATCAGCACGATCGTGAATCACGATTCGCTCGGAGTCTGGCCCATCTTCCACCAACTGGGCCTGAAAAAGGGCTCTGCAAATGGGTTGTTCGAGTTCACTCTGCCGCCCCCACCAACGGGAACGGAGCCTCGCTACAGCGACGGGCTGGTGGATTGGCGCAGTCACTTTGGAGGCATCGATTTCGTCAATGGCACGAACGACAACATGCTCACCCATCTCGACGAGTGGCGCGGAACGGGGGACTATCTGGTCAGACGAGCGGGTGCCGAGCCCATTGATGACAAGGCCTGGGCATCCCACGTGCCCCCCTTCCCCGTGACCGCGATTATCGGAGAGCCACCCGGCCCGATGACCTTGGATGATCTCTGGGAGCTTGCGAAAAAGGTAGGGACAGGCGACTGGAAAGGCCTTCTGCTGCAAGCCGCGACAGGGCTAATCCAGAAGGTGGTCAAAGACAGTGGGGTGACGGTTCCGGTGTTCGGCACGTATGTGTGCCAGACGAACTCACATATCGCCGGATTGAGAATCCGCGATCTACTGGATGAGGAGATCGGCATGGGGTCAAGCAAAACGTTTGGTCCATTCTACAACTATGAGGCTGGATCGGCGACGGGCGATGGAAATCCTGAGGGAGACGACTTTCTGTCTGCCCAGGAGAGCGCTCTCAAACAGGCCATCCATGACGCGATTCGGTTCCTGCCGAATCCGCGTGAGAACGGGATTCTGGCACCCGCTTCGCGTCGAGGCGACGCCGTCACGGCCCACACGCTGATCTACGAACTGAATCCTCCTGCGGCTTTCCCGATCAAGGCCGGCACCTCGCCCGAATGGCATGTGACAGTTGTCAACGGCATCCAATGCAGCGATCTTGGTGTCACGCTCGTTCCGGACGCAACGGATCCTCTCATTGTCCACATCACGATCGATCCCGATGTCTATGGGCAGGTTTTCCTGCATTGCACCTACACCGGCGCCGATGATAAGACCGTCATCATCAGCCCGCTGCTGATCGGCACCTACAACATGGGCGATGTGGTGGCAATCTACTTCGCCTACTTCAGTCCAGTGCTCACCAAGGAAGAATCGCTGCAGATGGCGTTGGAGGCAGAGTACTCGGACGGCACTATTGGCCCGCTCTATCCGACCACGGACGACCCCATCACCTGGGGCACTTCAGACGCGAGTATTCTCACCGTGGATACAGGGGGAAAGATCGTCAGCGTGGGGCCGACGGGAGTGGCCACCATCACAACCACCCGGGGAGACCTCAGCGCTTCGGTGACCATCACCGTTGCGGGACACGGCCCGGATGTGCGCCTGACTCTGCCAACGGGCTTGGAGGATCTCACCGGTGGCGACGATCTGGATCTCGAAGCCATCGCAACCGATGTGGATGGCACAGTCGCCAGTGTCACGTTCTTTGCCAATGCGACCCTGATCGGCGGGGGCGAAGACACAACCGCCCCCTACGAAGCCACATGGACGAATGTGCCGGCCGGCGACTACGAAGTCTATGCGGTTGCCGTCGATGACGACGGAATCCTGACCACATCCGAGAGCCGTTTCATTCAGGTCGCAAACCGACCGCCAACCATGGATTCCTGGGCGACGCCAACGGCGGATCAGTGGTATGCAGGGACGGTCTACCTGTCCGCGGAAGCATCGGATCCGGATGGCGACGAGGTCACAGTTCAGTTCGAATACTCACTGGATTCGACCGATGGTGCGAATGGCAGTTGGGCCCAATGCTACTATCCACTGACACACTCGCCGTACGACTGCCAGTGGCAGAGCTTCCCCCTTGAGGACGTTGATGCCGAGGTCTGGCTGAGAGTGACCGCCACGGATGTTCTGGGCGAGTCGTCCCCGACTCTGACACGACGGGTGAAAATCGACAACTCGGCTCCCGGACTCACATTCGATCCGCACCCTGGCGACACGGATATTGCCCTGACCGTGCAGCCGACGATCACGTTCGACAATCCCGTGACGCATCCTGGCGGAGGCGTGATCACCAACGGTGATCTAGGCGCACTCATCCAGTTTTCGTCTGCCATGAGTCCGGTTGCCTCCACCGTGACGATCAATGCTGGCAAGACCGTGATCACGGTGGCACCCGACGTGGCTCTGGACGGTGTCACCAGATACACATTCGCTCTTGTCGGCGATGTTCGCGACTCGGTTGCCGACGCAGTGCTTCCCAGAGCCAGTTGCACCTTCTCAACCACCTATGGCGCCGCTGCGGCTCTCGCATTCGTCGATGGCACCCCCGGCGGCGAAGCGGGCAGTCTGTTGGATGCCCCTCTTCGCGTCGCCGTGGTCGATGCACAGGGAAACACGGTCTTGAGCAGTGTCGCAAGCGTTACGGTCGCGCTTAAGGCAGCCGCACGGTCATTGCCGACGCTGTCCGGAACCACCACGGTCAATGCCGTCGATGGGGTCGCCGAGTTCTCCGACCTCAGCATGGACGTGACTGGCAACTACACCTTCGAGGCCAGCGCAGGCGGTCTCGATTCTGCGGACTCCGCAGAGTTCACCATCCGGCCATCCGCGCTGGCACGACTCACGGTCTCGTTCAGCCAGGGCACAGTGGTCGCCGGCACGGCGGTCGATGTCACGGTGGCTGCCCATGATCAGTTCGACAACCTGAAAAACGACTTTATCGGCACGCCAAATTTTAGTACCAGCGACAGCCGTGCGCTGCTTCCCAGGCCCTACACATTCTACGAAACGGATGCTGGCAGCCATACCTACCGCCTTGCATTCACACCCGGCACGCGGGGCGAGCAATGGGTAAAAGCACGGTCGGGAGGCATCGAGAGCGCCCAAGCCACCATCACGGTCACCAATGCCTCGCCAGACACTGCCACGCCGGACAGCCCGACGAATGGCGCCTATTGCGGCCTGTCTCCGACTCTGCGCCTCCTGCCGTTCGGCGACCCGGATGAAACCGCGCACGATGGCACCCATTGGCAGGTGGCCACTGACCAGGGCTTCAGCGCGATCATCTGGGATTCCGGGGAAGGCTCTGCCGCGACAACACTCGTCATGCCCTCTGGCGTCCTGGCCGAAAACACATCCTATTGGTGGCGTGCACGCTTCAAGGACGACTCGGGGGATGCAGGGACCGAATGGGGAGGTTGGTCCATCCCCGCCGCCTTCCACACAGCCTACGCCTTCCCGTTCACGGACGACTTTAGTGCCGACCGCGGATGGCAGGGGCTCGCAGGCCAGGGCTGGAGTATC
>JAGLDW010000378.1 GCA_023145395.1 Lentisphaeria bacterium
TTACGCCGAGTGCGGCAGTGGATGTAATGTGGGGCAGAAGACGTTTGCGTTCACCATCCCCGTGGGCGCGATCGTCGAGGGAATCGGGCTCGCCACCAAGCTCGTGGGGGCGGGGTTCGCCCTCCCTTTAGGCGCCGGGCTTCTGATCCCCGATATCACTGTTACCCTCGATACCGAGTTCAGCGGTACAGCATGGCTCAGATGCCCGCCCGATTACTGCCCGGACGGACAGCTGATGATGGGGGTGGACCTCCTCCTGCAGGGAGAAGCCGCGGTTGGCAGCAAACCCCCTCTTTCCTCGCAGTTCACCGCGATAATCCCGGTGGTGACGAGGCTGCGTGACAACTCGCAGCAGGACACGGATCTTGACCTCCACAACATCCTCACCGAGTGGAGCTATACCGAGCAGAACTTCCAGGTGGGACTTTCTCTTCCGGTCGTCGGTGGTGGCGAGGTGGCGCTCTTTCCCGTCTCCGACTCCCGCGGGACTGGTTACACCAGCTGCGTAGTTCAGGGGGGGTGCGGGGATTACGAGACGCGTCCGGTGATCGTCTCCTGGCCCTCCGAAATCGTCGTGCCGATCGGCGGGGAGGCGCACTTTAATGTGGTCGCCACCATGCAATCCACCACCCATCCTCAGCTCACGTTTCAGGACGCAATGCCCTACACCGTCCCCCTCCGTTATGAGGTAAGCCGCTCGCGATGGCCGGGGGTGCACTTTGAGATCACAGACGACCACCGGGAGAACGGGACGATCGTCCCCGGCGGCCAGGCGACGGTCCGGGTGGACCCCGCCGCACAGATCCCCGACGGCACCACCGAGAAGGTCGCAGTCACGGTATGCGATTCACGGGATCCGTTGTGGTGTGACATGAAGCCGATGACGATCCGCTACGTCCTCAATCACCCGCCCGAGGCGATCTCGGACGGCAGAACCATCGCTCAGGGGGAGGGGTGCTTCGGGCCTGTCCATTACAAGGCACGTGATCCTGACCTTCCCGACAACTACGGGTATCAGCTGTTCTTCGATCCATTGGGTTACGAAGGCTGGGACTGCTCGAACGTTTACATGAACCTGATGTATGACTCTCCTGGCTTAATCGGCACATGCTCGGGGCAAGAGTGTGGACTACCATTCGTTTGTGCGTACCAACGGTGTTTGTGGCCCTCTCATCCTATTCCGGAAGGGACCTATGAGTTCCCGTTCCGGGTGACGGAGTACAACCCCTGGACCAAGGAATACGGCTTCTCTTCCCGGGGGGCATGGACACTAACCGTGGCCAACCAGTTGCCGGTGATCACGGTGGACCCTTCCACGTTGAAGGTAGGGCCTGGTGACATTGCGAGGGCTAGGGTCACGGCCACCGATCCCGACAGGGACACGCTCACCCTGGGGAAGCTCAGCGGCCCGGGTTCTTTCCCCACAGTCACGAACACTGGTTCAGTGGCAGGCACCTACACCTGGGCCGTGCCAGACCCTTACCGGGGCTCCCCCTGGAAGCTGGTCGGGTTCAAAGCCACTGACTCCTGTGGTGCCACAGATCTTGCGTATCTTCTGATCCACGTGCGTACACCCCCGCGGGTGGGGAGTGGTTATGTGAGCGTGTTCCAGGGCGAGACCGCTGCCACATCCGTCTACGTAGAAGATCCTGACAGTGACCGACTGACGTTCAACTTTCATTCCCCTGATGGAATCGTGGCGGAGGTGGTGGGAGAAGAGCCGGTCCGTGAATACGACGACTATGGTCAGGGTGGAAGGTACGAGAAGATCCAAGTGAGTGTTGCTGAAGATATGACGCCGGGGAGATACAACATCACCGTCACCGCTGAAGATGAAACCAAACTCACCGCTACCGGTGCTCTCACCGTGGAGGTGAAGCAGCAAAACCATCCGCCGGAGGTCGATCCCACGGGAAAGGAAATCTCGCGAAAAGGTGGTGGCGGACCGGATGCCTGGGCCAGTGGTATGCGCGCGGTACTGACTGCGTGGAACGATGATCCGCCGTGTTTCATCTTTTCTGATCCCGACGGCGATGCATTGATTTTCGGCATAAGTAGTTCCCGGTATGGAGCTGCGGTGAGTCTTCTTCATTCAGCTCCGACGTTCGATAACCAAGGGAGTCATTATCGAGTAAGCGTGCTTTACGCTCCTCCCGCTGATCTTGACCAAGTACTTGCGCGTGGGGAACACGCTATGCAGGATGTGTTAACAGTAACCGGGACCGATCCGAGTAGAGCAAGTGCCAGCGCCAGAATTGTCATCACGCTTACTGATGCGCCGCCGGAAGCGACGGCAAAGACGATCGAGTTTCATCACGGACCGGTGACAATCAAGCTTACCGCGAGCGATCCCGATGATACGAACTTGGGATATACCGTCATCCGTTCGCCAACTCATGGTGCGCTCACCGGAAGAGCACCCGATCTCACTTACACTCCCGATCCGAGTTTCCTGCAAGGAGGAAATGAGGACTATATGGAGTTTTCAGTTACCGATGGTGTACTCACCAACCAAGCTACAGTGACGCTGGTGGTAGTCAACGCTCCACCAATAGCGATGGCTGACACCGCCACAACCCACGTGGCAACCCCGGTAATGATCGCTGTCCTCACCAACGATACCGATCCGGACGGAGATCCTCTCACGCTGGCCTCAGTGGGGGCGGCCGGACACGGCGCAACAGCGATCGCAGGGGATCAGGTGTTGTACACACCCCAGCCCGGCTACTGTGGCAGCGATTCGTTCTCCTACACAGTATCCGACGGTTACAGCGGGGAAGCATCCGCCTCCGTCGTGGTGACGGTGATCGACGTTACCCCTCCGCATGTCGTTACCAAGGATATCACAGTGTACCTGGACGCAACCGGGAACGTAACGATTACCCCGCAGGATGTGGACAACGGATCGACCGATAACTGCGGGATCGCCTCGATGAGTGTAATCCCGGATTCCTTCGCCTGTGCCGATCTCGGAGGTAACACGGTGACTCTGACAGTGACTGACACCAGTGGCAATCATGCCAGTGCTCAGGCCACGGTAACGGTGGTGGACAACCTGCCGCCGGTGCTCACGGTTCCCCCGGATGTGACGATCGAATGCGGCGAGGCGACCGATCCGAGTCACACCGGACAGGCGACGGCGACGGACAACTGTGATTCCAACCCCCAGGTCATGTATGCCGACACTACAAGCGGTACCTGCCCACAGGTGATCACCCGCACGTGGAAGGCGACGGATAGCTCGGGCAACTCGGCAACTGGGGTACAGAGGATAACGGTGGAAGACACCACCCCGCCGGAGCTGCATTGTCCTGGAGATGTAACAGCTGATACCCATGATCCATCCGGAACAACGGTCACGTTTACGATGACGGTGACCGACACGTGCGATCCCAGTCCAACGGTGATGTGCACTCCGGCCTCGGGGAGCCACTTCCCCATGGGGATGACCACGGTCACCTGCGAGGCCAGCGATGCGTGTGGAAACACAAGTTCGCCGTGCAACTTCACGGTAACGGTGACCTTTGTCAACCACCCGCCGAACGCGGTGAACGATTCTGCAACCACGCCGGAAGATACCGCGGTGACGATCGCTGTCCTCGCCAACGACTCCGACCCGGATGGGGATCCACTGAACGTGACGAGCGTTACCAACCCGCCGCATGGCACGGCGACGAGCGTCGGAAGCCAGGTCCGCTACACCCCTGATTCCGGTTTCTCCGGTACCGACTCATTTACCTACACGATTACCGATCCTTATGAAGCAACTGACTCTGCTCAGGCGACCGTGAGTGTGGAGCACATCAACCATCCCCCGGTGGCGTACGATGACGAGTACTTCGTTCCTAACTGGTCGCAGCCGGTTCCCCTCCACCTGAACGCCGATGATCCGGATGGTGATCCACTCACCTACTTCATCGTCAGTGGCCCTGATCATGGATTCCTTACCGGGACAGCGCCCGATCTCACCTATCACCACACAGGAGGGGGAATCCCTGTGGACTGGTTCACGTTCAGGGTCTTCGATGGATACGACTACAGCAACATCGCTACGATCGTGATCGATCCGCCGGTGGACACACAATGATCTGGAGAGGCGGGCGAATGAAGATTGTGCGGCTGTTGGTTCCTTTGTTTGTGCTGGGATGGTGTGGGACCGTCCTTACCGGTACCCCGTTCATCCATTCCGAGGGGGAGATAGCGGTATCTTCTCTGGACACTTCTCCCGATTTAAGCCTGCAAACGAGCCTCGAAGCAGGATGGAAGGAAGACGGCTGGCAGGTAAGCGGTATTGCCACGGTGATGGATAACCACTGGACTGAGCTAAGATGGGAAGGATTGGCCACATTGGGGGAAATCAGCCTCAGATCAAGCACGATCTTCGATCCGCAGAGCGCATCGTTCACTTCCACGCAGATGGATGTCGCTTTCTTGTGGAGCGGGCTGCAGGTAGGCGCACTGACCCGATTGGAAGGAACGGGCGTCGGGTTTGGGCTCTCCATTGCCGGGCCAAGTGATTCGATCGTGCAAGGGATCAATCTGCGGTTCAACCTGAAACAGTACCAGGATGAGATCGTGGAAGAGACGTTTTGCACGGAGTTCTCTCATGCGACGATCAACCTTAAACTCCCTGTGCCGTGCATGGATGACATCTTCGCGGAGATCGATCTGAACAGGGACGGACTCGATGAGGTGTGGCTCCAACTGCAGCAGCCGTTGAACGTCCTTCCCTGGCTCTCCTTAGGTATGGCTGTGACCTTCCGCACGGACGAAAAGGCGGCATCTTTATCCCCATCGCTTTCCCTTTCTTCTCCGTCCTGTTTTGATCTCTACTGGGGTGTTGACTGGGAGAGCACCGATAGCACATTCAGCGGTCTGAAGCTCTACGGGATCGGGTTTCACGGGGAGATCGGAGGGGTGCAGATTCGCAGCCTGACTGCTCTTCTCCCCGATGAGATCGCCCTCGTGAAGTCTCCCTACTGGGAACTGCTCGGCATTGCCAGCAAGATCCCCACCTATTGTGGTGAGGGAGAGGTGAGCGCGGTCTGCTACTTCGGGGACAGTGGGCTGTTCGACGTAGGGGAAGTTTACCTGGAGATCAATCTTCCCTTATCACCGGCCTGGATGTTCTCCCTGACGATCTGCCTACCAACGGCGGGTACTCCGTCCTTCACCCTCACCTGGAAGGGAGATCTCTGATTCAGGAGGGCCCGTAACGAATGTACTCAGCCGGATCAGCCGACAGAGAGGATAGGTAAAGACGCTCGCTTTTACCCTGAAGTTCCTGAGGTCAAAATAGCTGAAGTGCCGTTGGGCAAAGAAATCCCGAGCGAATCGAGGTTCGCCGTACTGCCTACATCCTGAATCGTAGGTTGAGAACGGTTTATGCGCCTATTCCGCAAAAGCCAGTATGCCACGCACTCAAGAGCTGTGTCAAGCAAAATGGCGTGTTTTACATGCCTACAGAAATCACGGCTTCCAAACGCGGAAAACGGGATACTTACTGCATTAAATGCCTATTTCGACCCCAAAATCGCCAGAAACTTCAGACTAATCAATCGATCGGCAATCCAGATGATCTTCTCAGTGGCATCCATGGCGTGATGAGCATAGGTGCCAGTGGCTGTGAGAGCAACTGGTGTGTTGCCAGATCGATAGATATCATGAGGCACTATGATCGAAGCAAGAACTGCGAGCGAATGGGTTGTCAGGCTACAGGATGGAGAAGCCCTTGCTGATGGTTTGCGAGGATTGGAAAGCAATGCCGCGCTGATTGTATCAGGTATAGGCATGGTGAGAGACATCACGTTGGGATACTGGAATGGGAGCGAGTATGAAGCCCATGCTTATCCTGAGCCGGCTGAGCTACTCTCTCTTC
>JAGLDW010000379.1 GCA_023145395.1 Lentisphaeria bacterium
ACGGAGCGCGGACACTCCTGTCCGCGGCTCATCCCCCTGGACCTTCTACCGCCTCCCCAAGGGCTCGCACTCCTACGACGGCGCCCACGGCTGGAATACCGAGTGGCCGCGCATCCGCGAAATCGAGTCGGAACGATGGCTGATGAACATCGCCGGCACATTCTTCGAGCTACCCGCCATGCAGTATGCGGGACGGGTCTGGGGAGTGCGCCCCGTGAGCACGCATCTGCGCATTGTGGGCGATTTCTGCTCCTGGAATGGGATGTTGGTGATGGCGGGTGACCAGACCACGCCCATCAACGATAGCAATGCCTATGTGGGACAGCCGCAAGCCAACCTCTGGTTCGGCAAAAGCGACGATCTCTGGAACTTTGGCAAGCCCAAGGGATGGGGTGGCCCCTGGCACCGCACGCACGTGAAGGGGGGCGCAGCGTCCGACCCGTTCCTCATGACGGGCTACGAGCACAAATGCGCTCACTTGGCTCATGACTGCGACAAGGCTGTGGTTTTCTCCATCGAGGTAGATTTCATGGGGGACGGCGACTTCCGCGCTTTAACGGAAGTGGAAGTGCCTCCTGCCGGATACCGCGCGTATTGTTTCGAATCAGGTTTCAGCGCCCACTGGGTCCGTTTTCGCGCAAGCGACAATTGCTGTGCAACCGCCCAGTTGGCTTATACATAAACTCTAGCATTTTGGCATTTCTGTGCTATGAAAAGGGCCTGATGTTTGCGGACGCATCGCAGACTGCAATCAAGCTCATTTCCCACGGGAGACACCGACCATGATGGACGCTGTACGCTGGCAGTTCGCAGGGGACACTCTGTTGCCGGGAAAGCTCCGCCTGATCGATCAGACCTTGCTGCCGATGGAGCTGAAATACATCGAGCTGGATGACGCCGAGGAGATCTGGTGGGCGATCAAGCGATTGGTCGTGCGTGGCGCTCCCGCCATCGGTTGTGCTGCGGCGTTGGGGCTGGCGGCCGTGTGCCAGCACAGCAAGGCAGTGTCTGTCGACGCCTTTCTGGCCGAAGCGCAGAAGACGGCGGACTACCTCGACACCAGTCGACCCACAGCCGTGAACCTCGGCTGGGCACTGCGCCGCTGCATGGCTTCTCTGCGTGCGAACGCACCCTCTGCGGAGAGCGTTTCGGCATTGCAGAATGCCTTGGTCACTGAAGCCGTGGCTCTGCTGAACGAGGATATCGAGCTATGCCGTCGTATCGGCCAGAATGGACTCGAGCTGTTCGCGGGCCAGTCCCATATCGGGGTGTTGACACACTGCAATGCAGGCGCGCTGGCCACCAGTGACTATGGCACCGCATTGTCCCCCGTCTATGCCGCGCAGGAGGCCGGGCTCGCCCCCAGTGTCTTTTCCGACGAGACGCGGCCCTTGCTGCAGGGCTCGAGGCTCACCGCCTGGGAATTGCAGCGCAATGGCGTCGATGTGACGGTGATCTGTGATAACATGGCCGCGCAGGTCATGCGCGAGGGGCGCGTCGATCTGGTGATCGTCGGCGCGGACCGCGTCGCCGCCAA
>JAGLDW010000038.1 GCA_023145395.1 Lentisphaeria bacterium
AAATGATATGACCGACACTGTGGCGCTGGGCATGCCCACGGCTGGTCCTTCGTATGAGAACCTCACGGTAGCTCAAAAGGCAGAGGTGGATGCCAAGCTGGCAACGGCTCGTGCCGCCGCCGCAGCTTCTGGTGCAGCTTTCTCGGTGGGCTATACCCCAATTCTTCTTAGGACGCCCGAGCAGCTCTTCGGTGATGGAGACATGGGAGCGCTTAGCGCAAATGTGACTCCCGTGATGGCACGGGCCGGGCTACCGCTGAGCTGGGACTGGCGCACGCAGGGAATCATGACATCCGTCAAGGATCAGAGCCCGTACGGAACATGCTATGCCTTTGCAACGAACGGTCCCGTTGAGGCACTCCTGCGCAAGGCAGGAGTCAGCGGGGACGTGGATTTGTCGGAACAACTTATCGTCACGGGAGGCGGGACTGGCGACGGGGGCTTTGTCAGCTTCTACCTCTACGATGGCTCCGATCCTCTGGTGCCTGGCGTTCAAACGGATGCTCCGGACGGGAAAATTGGTGCTGCGCTGGAGAGTGTCTATCCCAATGGAACGCCCACGGACGCATGGCCAACTACGAATGTACCTAGAGCGTACAAGCTGGACAGTTGGGGCTATCTCGGAAGAATCTTGTCCGACGATCAGATCAAGCAGGCATTGGTCGATCATGGTCCGCTGTACATTAGTGTCTGGGCGGAGAACGACGCCTGGTACACGTACACGGGCGGCATTCTGACTGTGGACGCCACAACGGGTGGGCACGCCGTGACCCTGGTTGGCTGGGGCAACGACTCGGTCGAAGGCGACTACTGGATCGTCAAGAACAGTTGGGGAATCGGGTGGGGCGAGAACGGCTATGCCCGGATCAAGGCCGGAACCAATGGCTTTGGCCAGCGCGGCGCCTCCTACGCCGTCTACACCGGTCCTGGTCGTCTCATGATCAATGCAAACGATGGTGGCCTCCTCGTTCAGAACTTCTCTTTCGACTTGGATTGGGAGAGCAATTGGGCCCACGCAGGTGTTCCACACAACTACACGGACACGGATGTCGCACTGAACATCTTCTGGGGTGACGAGGACACCGAGTCCGTGCCGAAGCGCGAGGAGCTTGACACGGATGGTGACGGCATGCCAGACTGGTGGGAAGCCATCTACGGTACGGATCCGAATCGGTACGACGCGAACGACGACGACGACAACGACGGTCTGACAAACTACTTCGAATATCTCGCGGGCACGGACCCAAGATATGAGGATACCGACCACGACGGCGTGATGGATCTGAACGAAGATCCGGACGGCGACGGCCTGACCAATATCCAGGAGCAGGACATCGTCGGCACCGATCCTGGCAAGTCCGACAGCGACGACGATGGTGTCAATGATTGGCAGGAATTGATGGGTGATCCTGACAAGGATGGGCTCTCGGGTGGAGTCAAGGTGCCTGCGAACGTCGAGCCAATGTATGTGACGCATCCGCTGTACAGCATGGCTCATTACGAGGATGACATCATGGATCCGGGTCATCCGGCGCTGTATGCCTTGACGCCGGACCGCAGCTATGACCTCAGCGCCATCCAGCGCGGCCTAGTTCTTCCACATGCCGAACGTTTCGACAACTTGACCGATTGGACCGTCGAGACCCAGTTCATGTACGACGCCGCAGACGCAGACGGCGGCGCCCTGATTTCCATGACAGTGGATGAGAAGCGCGCTTTCGAGCTTGGTGTCACCGTCAATGCTGGGAAAGCCTATCCGTACATCAGGTTCCAAAGCGTGAACGGCGAGTGGTTCCTGGTTGGTGGCGAAACAGCGTTGAATGCGGGTAGTGGAATGGACGATCGTGGACTCGAGGCGGATGTCTGGTACCACTTGGCTGCGGTCTGGGATTCCACAAACACAAGCCTCACGCTCTACATCGACAGCGTGTACAACTACGCTACTGGTACCCTACAGATTCCTGTAAGCGGCGAAGGGAAAGTCTATCTGGGTGGCGCGGACGGCAGTGGTGCGCTCGGTTCCACTCTCACCGCAGGCCTCTTGGACGAAGTCCGCATCTGGAAGGGCATATTGACACTCCAGAACCTGCAACTTCGCGGTACGGGTCTCCTGCTTCCCACCGATGGCTCTGTGACGGGCGAGAATCCGCCTCTGACCGGTGCCACACTACTGGCATACTATCGCTTCGACGACGGCGGCATAAACATTGAGGACTTCACGGTTCCCTATCCGTCCATCGTGGCCGAGAACTATGAGATCCTGTCGGGCAGCTACTATCCGGTTGGCGTCAATCCTGACGCAATGGATGACACCGGCGCCATCGCCGCGGACGGCACGGCCGACTGGGTTGTTGTTGCGGATGCGTTCGAGACTTTGGGGCTCGACGACGCCGACGCGGACAATATGCCTGACTGGTTCGAGGCGCTCTACGGGTCCGGCCCCACTGCGCTTGCGCCAGGATACGACCCGGACAACGACGGTCTGGGTGCTCTCTACGAGTACTATTGCCGCACCAATCCTCTCACCTCCGACACGGATAACAATGGAACACTCGACGGGCAGGAGGACTTCGACGGTGACAACCTCGTGAACCGCGAGGAGCAAGTCTTCGGCACAGATCCAAGATTGGTCGATACCGATGACGACGGCCTGGGCGACTTTGCGGAGACAGAGGCCGGAACGAGCCCGATACAGCCCATGAGCAGGGTGGATTACGCACCGCGAAGCCTGAACGCGGCCAGCGTGCCAGACACCAGTCTAGGCGTCGAGGTCCCCTATTCGATGCCCGCCCGCTTCCAGTACGATCTGGACAACATCCCGGGCAATGCCTGGACGGTCGAGATGTGGTACTATCCCTCTTCGTCGAACCTTGTCTATGACGACGTGGATGTCACCCTTGCTGGTGCTGCACCGGCATTGGGCACAGCGTTGAACGAAGCGGATGGTCTGGCATACGACCACGACGGAAACGTCTGGCTCGAACTGGGTGACGGAACGGATGTGGAGGCGCTTATCGACGGCTATCACACGTACAACGCCGCAACCGATATTGCCGTCGTCGACACAAGCTTGGTCGATGGTGTCACAGAGACAAAACTGGGGAACTTCGCCCGTCCGGTCGACATTCTGTTCATCGATGGTAACACGGCGAACAGCGTGCCTGACTACACACAGGTATTTGTTGATGCCGACAAGGACCGGATCTTCAACGGACCCGAGCCCTTTGACGATGTGAACGAGAACGGCATCTACGATCTTGGCGAGGACTACAGCGACCTGAATGGCGACGGTGCTCACAGTGACGCCACAGGTCTTGACACTCAGATCTTCGGTGTGGCCCCATTGGTGGACGGAACCAAGGCGGACGGACAGATTCCCGCAATTGCCTACACGGGCATGAACGCCTTCATCGACTCGGGTGGCGACGAGACTCCTGGCACGTCTGTGCTTCCCGCCGACCTGTTTGTTCAAGAGGGAGTCAATGGAGACAGCTTTGCCCTCTCGTTGGAGAATGGCGCTCCATTGGGTCGCATCTTCAACAGCAACGATGCAAAGATGATCATCGTCGGAGGCAGCGATGCTGTACCGGCTCTTGCCCCGAATCAGTGGAACCACCTGGCACTTGTCTGGGATCCAGACGCCAACAGTCTGCGGTTGTACCGCAACAGCATCTTGCTGATTGCCAACCTCACCTTGTCTTCTCCCACCTTCGCCGCAGGCACGGCCTACGTGGCCAAGAATGTGGGATCAGGATACCTCGATGAGATCCGCGTTTGGTCCGAAGCCCGGAACGCCAATGAGATCGAGTACTGGCGCAACGAGTTGATCCCGACCTATCAAAGCGTCGACACGGGCTTCTTCAACAGCCATGTCTACATGCATGAACTCCAGCCACAGCCTGCCATACTATTTGCCTTTGGCGCCGTGGGGCCGATCTATTCGTACACCGATCTGCTCGGTCTCTACTACCGGTTTGACGATGCCGGAGAGACCACTCACGACTACCGGGCGTTCACCAACCGGAATCTGTTCCTTGGGCAGACCGGAACAGGATCTCGCGGCGCGCCTCTTAGGGGTGATGACGATGACGACGCAGACGGAATACCCGAGTGGTGGGCCAACCTCTATGGCTTGAACAATTGGCCGCTCTTTGTAGAGCCGTCCCCACCGCCATTCCTCAGCATGGTTTCCAACTTCGACAGCAGGAAGGACCTGAATGTCAATGGTACTATGGCTGAGCCGACCTTCTGGTATAGCTGGAACTTTGCGGGTATTGGCCGTGGCCCGTACACGCAAGCGCCAACCACCGCCCAGCAGCCGGATCCGGATGGAGACTCAGGTTATCTGACGCGATCCTTCACCTGTTTCGGATCGTTCGGTGGACATCCAAGCTTCGCGAGTGCCATCGAGAACTTCCTCATCGTGGCTCCCAAGTCGCAGATCTTCTACGACTCCGGGCAGGAAGCCGACCTAATGCGGTACATCGTTCTCGACGCCGTGCCACTGGAGGCAATCTTCCAGGCACACGTTTTCCGGGCGGCCATCACCTTGACCGTCAATGGTCAGGCAGTGGGTTCGTTCACAGCTGCCGGCAACAATGGCGGTGTCTACAGCGTGGACATTGCCTCGTTCCTCACAGCTGGCCGCAACCGGATCCATATTCAGGCAAGCGACAATGCGAACCAGCAGTGGACCATGACCGTCCGTCCACCTAACTACTGGCTCTACAACCCGGGCGGTAACGCCCCGGTGATCACCCAGCAGGCTTGGCCGTTGCAGGGATACTCATGGCCGAGAGCACACATGAAGCTTGATTTTGAGCTGAATGTGGATGGTCGTGACATGCTCGTTCGCGGTGACGAATGGAAATACGATCCACGGTCTGTATGGCACGGGCATATCTGGACGCAGCGCAACTCCCCGGGGCTCTGGCAGGACCGCGGGGGCCGGTTCTCCGGACACCAGGACTTCGGTATCGCCTATGATACAGACGGGGATGGCGTCAGCAACCTGCGCGAATACGCTCTTGGCACGAACCCATCCGACTGGGACACGGACAATGATGGGGTGAGTGACGGCGACGAGGACTTCGACCGTGATGGCATCACAAATGCCCAGGAGGATGCCTACAACACGGATCCGACTCTGGCAGACACCGATGATGACGGACTGAACGACGGGGATGAGATTGCCAACAACGGCGTACCGACCGATGGCAATAGTCCCATGTACTGGCGTGGTGTCGAGTTCGATGGGGACGGCGACTGGATTGAGCTTCCCCTCCAGAACCGGTTTGCCATGAACACGTTCACGATCGAGGCATGGACCAGACCGGCTGCCGACATGGGTGGTACACCTCCGGTTGACGGATACCGCGGAATCATCCTCGAACGCAAGATTGGCACAAATGCCGATGTACTGGTCAACTACTGTCTTGAGTATCTCTATGATGCTTCGGCGAACGGCGGGACAGGTGGCTACAAGCTCAGCGTGTTCTTCACCAACGACATTGGCGAGGAAGTGCGCGTGACAAGTGTCAGCACGTACAACCTCGACGAGTGGCATCACGTAGCCATGAGCTACAATCTCGCGACCCGTTTCCTCTATCTCTACATCGATGGCGAACTCATGCGCAGTGGGCGCGAAGCACCTGCCCCTGTGCTATACGGCCCAGGCGTGGCATCGACGCGGATTGGCGAAGGATTCATGGGAGAGATTGCCGAAGTGCGCATCTGGGACACGCCTAGTCTGCCTGACGACATCACGACGAGGATGTACACTGCCCAGACCGGGCACGAGGACGGCCTCGTCGCGTACTACCGTCTCACCGACGGCGGAACGACGGCACAGGACACCTACCGCTCCAGCTTCAGCGACTGGCGGAACGGGTGGGCGAATGCGGGCCTCATGGTCGGCAATGCCGCCTTTGTCCAGCTTGGGTCCGAGCATCCGCTCATTCAGGATCCTGACACCGACAGTGACGGCATCAACGACATGTGGGAAATTCGCCAGTTCGGCGATCTCACGGGCACGGACGGCACAGGGGATCCGGACTACGACGGATTGACCGACTACTATGAATATCTTGCGGGGCTCGATCCCTTTGATCGGGACACTCCAGAAGTTCAGACATGGGGCTACGACAGCGACGGAGTGTCCGACTACTTTGAGGATACCGATGGGGACGGCATCAGCAATGGTGAGGAGCAATTCCGAGCCATGGATCCGCGATCGGCAGATACGGATGATGACGGGATCGACGACTTCCAGGAATTGTTTGTCGATCTGACCGATCCTGATGACTCTCTGGAGCCTGTGGTGCCTCGCGTGCTGCGGCTGAGCGGTGCTGTGACCGAGTATGCGATGATCACGGACAGCGAGGACACTGCACAGGACGTGTTCACTCTCGCCCTCTGGATCAAGCCAGGAGGAATGGTGCCTGCTGGTGGTGCTTCCCGCGGTATCATCCAGAAGAAGAACAAGAACAATGACGTCAACTACCGCCTGAGTCTGACTGAGAACAACAAGCTCGAGTTTGCCTACGATATGGATGTAGTCGGACGCGCAGTCCGTCTACGCACCGCTCAATCACTGCCTGCGGACAGTTGGACATTTGTCGTTGCCAAACTGGACGGCAACGGAGATGGTGTTTTTGCTCTCGATGTCTACATACAGGAGAATGGCGAGTACATCCGGTATGCAAGAGAGAGTTCCCGGAACGATGGCCCGCCGGCCATCGACATTCGCGGAACGTTCACGATTGGCTTTACCGAGGTGAAGGCCGATCCATACGGTCAGAGTGCCTTGGACGTGAACATCCCCGAGAAGTTCGCCGGCGATTTGGACGAGGTCATGCTTTGGAATCGTCTATTGACCGTCACTGATGTACTGGGTGACGATCAGGCGGGTACGCTTGGACTGATCGAGCAGGCGCCAGAGAAGACGAATCCGGATCTTGCCATCTATCTGAAGTTCGATGATGGAGGAGTTTTCGCAGAGGACTTCACGGTCGAGAGAGACTGGCGTTTTGGTCGCATGCCTGGATGGAAGCACGCAGCGACTCTCAATCCTGTAACAATCGTGGTTCTGGGAACGGTGACAGGCCTCAACGAGCCAGACAGACTTCCGGACTCCTGGGAGATCACCTACTTCGGCACGCTGGCTGCTTCGACCGGCTCCGAGACCGATGACTTCGATGGGGATGGGCTCACAGACTGGTATGAGTATCTTGCCAACACCGATCCAACCGTTGCAGACACAAATGCCGACGGAATTACTGACCTTCTCGAGGACATGGATGGTGACGGTCTGACGAATGGCGACGAGCAGAACATTTACGGCACGCACCCCGCGTTGATCGATACGGACGACGATGGTGTCCGCGATGACGAGGAGGCCCAGCGGCGTAACAACCCGATCGACTCACTTGATCCGCGCAAGACGTTGGCAGGTGTTCCCAATCCAAGCGTCACGGCTGAGGGTCGTTTCCTGGTCGGCGACCAGGAGCGTCACGAATTGATCGAGTGGACCGTTGAAGCCAAGGTGTATGTGCGTGACGACGCCACTTCCGGAATCGTTGTTCGCCGTGCCTTGGATAGAGACGGTAATGATGACAACAATCCTCTCGATATCTGGCAGGACGATCTCGTCAACTTTGAGATAGGATTGGTGAACAACGGATTTGGCGGTGGCGGATTTGTCGCGAATGACAGCACACCGTACGTACGCTGCGCCACGGCTGTCGGCGACTACTTTGTGGTTGCGGATGCTGCGGATCACATCGCCAATGGCACTGCCGACCCGAGGTGGATCCACCTCGCGGCTACGTGTGCCTTTGACGCAGCCACAAATGTGTCATCGATCACACTCTACATCGATGGACAGGCGACAGGCACGCTCTACAGTCACGATGGCACAGGCACATTTGCTCTTGCGGCGAATATTGTGGGGCCATGTCTCACCGCCGGCGTATCAGCGGACCAGGAGATCAGCATGGGTGCTGGTTATGTGGTTGGCGGCGCCTACGAGGCGGTTCTGACTACCGACACAAGAATAGACGAGATACGGATTTGGGACGGTCCCATGGCGCTTGAGACGAGTGGTGCCTTCCCCGTCAAACTCGGCGACTTGGTCCGCTATGTGGCTGACGGCGCTGACGGCGGAGAAATCCTGCTGCAAGGGTATTGGAAGTTTGACGATGGTGCTGGCCTGGACAGTGGCACGTACGAGGACTTCACTGCCGCTGCCGACAATGTCGAGCTACTGCCGGACTGGGCCTTCAGCTGGGTCCATGCCGCGTATCCTCAGGGCGGTGCCAGTGCCAGTGACGAGGACTACATCACCCCGGATGCCACCGAAGATACGGATAGTCTCCCCTACTGGTGGGAAGTCGCAGTAGGTCTTGAGGCAGAGGATGCCCAGGACGGCGCGGATTCACCACATGGCGACGACGATGATTTCGACCTGGACGGGCTGAGCAATCTCCAGGAGTTCCTCGGTTCGGATGGAGCCGGCCAGGTGAACGACGGTGCGGCAGTCAAGGCAGGAGCACTGGCAGAAGACACCATGTATCGCTTCACGTACGGCCTTGATCACGTTCTGAGTATGAACTTTGAGGCGCTTGGGCGGATAGACAACCCCGACCGGGATCGCGAACCGAGCAATGGCGTTCTGGCTCCTGGCCTGGCTCGCGAGCTGAAGTACTACTCCGACAAGGCGAATGGGAACGTCTATGCGTGGATTAGCCGCGACAACAACAACACGTTCGATGCAGGCGATATCGAGGTCACTGCCCCATCTACGGGCATCCCGGCTGGCCTTGACTCGACAACCAATGTAGGGGACAACCCCGCTACACTGGTCAGAGGAACGGCGCAGTTGGATGCGATCCTCTACTATGATCTTGGCGATGACGATCAAGTCTTTGACTTCGTGTGGATCGAGCTGAGTGGCGACACGACCTACAGTGCTACCGAGGATGTCATTCTCGTCGGCACGGTGCCTGACCTTGTTGGGAATCCTGTCACCTACACGGCGGTTGTCCCGGCGATTGTCTACACATCGACTGGCAATGCCTGGATCGACGGAAGCGGCTGGTACAAGTTTGACAGCAGGACCGACCAGATCTTGATTGGTGCAATGCCTCCGCGTGGAACCGTGGCGACCCAGGTGGCGGAAATATGGTACAGCACCAATGATGCCACCTACGGGCATATTGGCTGGCTGGATCTGGATGGAGATGGCGGGTATACACCAAGTATTGACAACCTGCTATTCGTGCTTCCCTACCTACTGACGGTGGACCAGACCTATCGCTTGTATGCAGACAGCATTCTGTACCTGGACCGTAACAACGGTGGAACTATCTACGACGCCGTATGGCTGAGCCTTGATGGCGACAGCGAGTTCGACAACGACGGCGACGGCACTCAGGAAGAGGGCGAGGACATCGCGCTGTACGATCCGTTGGGAGTGCTGGCACAGGGCGTGGACCGTACGGGACAGGTCATGGGCTTTGCCCAGTTCGACAACTTCACCCCTGCGGACACAAGCGACGATCTGGTCTGGATAGAGGGTGGCGCGAATGGCGCGTCCTATGGAGTCGGCGACGGTTCGCATCCTGCGAAGGAAGATACGGATGAGGACATACTGCCGGATGGCACAGAGGTCAATGTATACGGCACGCGTCCAGACATGATGGACACGGATGATGACGGCATCAGCGACTTCGACGAACTGAATACGGGAACGGACCCGGCCATTGCGCTCAGTCCGTTCGTCGCCCGCAGTGTCGTGGTTGGCGCCGATCCGAACAAGAGTGGATATCTCAGAGTGCGTCCGAATAGCAGACATAGCCTTGATGCCTTCACCGTGGAACTTTGGTATCGCTGGTTGACTCTCGACCAGGCAAGCGAGCAGATTCTGTTGCAGAAGTGCACTGACACCAAGAACAGAGTCAACTACGAGATCGGTATTGCCGCGGGCGATTATCCGTACGCACGTTTCACCTCCAACGTGGGAAGCGAGAAACGGCTGCAGTCGCCAGACCGCGTGCAGGGCACTGACACATGGCACCACATTGCGTTTGTCTATGATCGTATAGGTGGACAGGTGGTTCTGTACGTGGATGGCATTCAGAAGGCCAAGGAACTCACCTGGCTCCATCCGGAGGTGACAAAGGGCGAACTGCTGATTGGTTCCGGTCGCAAGGACGGGGCAATCGTCAAGAACTTCCACGGCTTCATCGACGAAGTCAGAATCTGGAACACGCCGCGTAGCAACACCGAAATCAGCCAGACAATGCGCAATGAACTGACTGGGTTGGAGCACAACTTGATCAGCTACTTCCGCATGGATGATTCCGAGTGGATCGACAGTCCTCGTTTCGGGGCGCAGGATTTCGTCAACATCAATGAGCTGGGCGCCACCGCACGTGGCTACGGGGATTATGCCTTTGTCAGCGGCGAAGGCAACACACCTGATCTGGTGCTTGCGGACAGTGATGGTGATGGTCTGCCGGACTATTGGGAGACTGCGAACAACCTGTCACCCACCGATGCAACTGGGGATAATGGCGCGGATGGCGATCCGGACAACGATGGTTTGACCAACATTGAGGAATACAACCACGAGACCAATCCCCAGAACCCCGACACGGACCAGGATGGGATGCTGGACGGATGGGAGATCATCTACAGTCTGAATCCACACGCAGACGATGCCAGCGCGGATCCGGACGGAGACGGTCTCAGCAACGTTGAAGAGTTCTACGGCGCCGACGGAGTCATTGGCCAGCTTCCGGACTGGGGTGATGACACCAATCCGCAGACCAACGACACGGATGGTGACGGACTGGCTGACAAGTGGGAAGTTGACCACGGCCTTGACGCTACTGACGCAACAGGTGACAACGGACCTGATGGCGATCCTGACGGCGATGGACTGACAAACCTGGAAGAGAAAAATCTGTTGACACATCCTCTTCTTATCGATACAGACGGGGATGGCATTCCGGATAGCTGGGAGGTTGCCAATGGACTGAATCCCACGGTTGCTGATGGCGACCAGGATCCAGACTCGGATGGTGCTGACAACCAACTGGAGTACGGACAGAACACGGATCCCTTCAATCCCGATACGGATGGGGACGATTTGCCCGATGGCTGGGAAATCCAGTACGGACTTAGTCCTTTGCTTGCAACCACGCCGAACGGCCGTGACGACGATCCTGACAATGATGGCAGAAGCAACTACGAGGAGTATGTCGCCGGAACAGATCCGTTGTATGCGGAAGACGCTACCGTGGATAGCGATGGGGACGGTCTCACCGATGTGCAGGAATGGTCTGTGGCCATTAGTACGGATGCCAATCGCGTTGACACGGATGACGACGGCGTCGACGACCGGACGGAAGTGCTCGCGGGAACCAGTGGGCACAACAGCATGAGCAAGGAATCGATCTCGGAGTTCGTGGATCTTGCCTACAACAATGGACTTGACTACCGTGGCAACTTGGTTGCACGGCTGGGCAACGGAGACGATGCCGACGACAGCCTCCGGGACGAATGGCTTGAAGTGCCCCTCAACGTGGACAGCAACCAGAGGCTGGCTTTCAACAGCTGGACGGTTGAGGCCCGCATACGGTTCACGTTCAATAGTGAAGACGAGTATGAGCGCGGCAAGTTGCGGACGGATCAACTGTCCACGGGCGAACGGCTCCACGTGCTGCGTCGAATCTTTGGTACGGTCGATCTGAGCGATCAGACGATGGAGGAAGTTACCGACATCAACTACGCATTGGGTCTGCGCGTATCGGAGGACAAGGATGCAAACGGTTGCCCCTATCTGTATCCCTTCGTCATGTGGGACAATGGCGAGGATACCAGAACACAGTCGGAAAGCACTCTCCAAACAGCGGACATGCGTTCCCTGCTCCCAGGTCAGTGGTACCATTTGGCAGGACGATTCGATGCGGAAGCGAACACTCTCAGCCTCTTCCTTGATGGCCAGGAGATTGCCAGGAAGGTCGATGTGTTCGGCTTCTGTCCCACAATCATCAGCGACAAGACACCCTATGTGCGCATTGGCGAGAACTTCGCTGGCGATGTGGATGAGATCCGCATCTGGGGTGTGCCAGACAATACGTTGATGCATCGGACCACTGGCGGGGTGGAAACATACCTCACTGGGATCACCAGATCGGCGGCAGAGATTCTCTCTGGATCGCTCCGTAGCGTGCTACCTACCCTCGGCGTGTACGATGCTGGCTTGAGAGACCTGTATGACCTCACAAATGTTGAGGATGACACGCATTACATTGATCGTCGCGTGACAGAATCGTCCACGTGGACCACCGCAAGCGGAACAGCGGGAGCGTTGGCCACCTATGCGTACTATGAGGATGCCAATGGCAACGACCGTTGGGACAGCGGAGAAGACGTATGGCAAGACGTCGCTGTCGCTGGTGCCGCCGAAGGGGTATACGACGCGGGCGACACCCTCATTTCCGTAGGCGCTGATGGACTCCCACCAGTCGAGGGGACAGTGGGCAAAGCAGGGACCGTCTACTTCAATGACATCAATGGAGACGGAATCTGGCAGTCCATTGAGGATGCGTGGATCGACTACACGAACACGGCGAGCTGGTACCAGCCGCGTCATGCCATGTGGGCAGAGGCCAGTGGACTGGCGCTCTATCTCAAGTTTGACGATGACGGTGAACATATCGAGGACTTTGCCTGGCACGCTGACTGGCGGGATTTCTGGAATCACGCGATTCGTCCGTCTGACAGTGGACTGACAATGACGGATGTCGTCTATGATGGCAACGAGGAAGTCAGTGGACTCCAGATTGCGATCGGTGAGGCTTCCGAAAGCTTCACTGAGGGTAGCTACCTGGCACTCGAGGACAGCACTGGCACCCATCAGTTTGTTGCATTGGGCAATAATGGACGCTGGGACAGTGCAGAGCCGCTCACAGAGGACATTGATGGTGACGGCTTCTACGACGATCCGACCGAGACCTACACCGACCTGAATGGAAACGGAGTGTACGACGGACGCGAGGCCTACATCGACAGGAACGGGAATGGCACCTTCGAGCTTGACGAAAAGATTCTCGTGACTGATCCTGGCTGGGCGACCCGCGTGTGGGACTGGAATGGGAACGATGCATGGGATGCCGGTGGCGCCGACACATTTGTGGATCGGAATGGAAACGGAATCTACGACGGCGCCAACTTGCGCGACACCTTCAATGTAGCAACAGACGATATGGCGCCGAAGGATGGCAAGTGGAGCGGTACTGAACCGATCATTGGCGATGACGGCGATGGTCTGTTCAATCCCACAGTTCCAAACGGTATCATGCTGTCCTCGAACATCGTCAGGCACGCCTACGATCCAGATGGTGGCGAGGTCACGTATGAGTACGGTTGGTACAGGTGGCAGTTGCTTGACGGGGCTGTGGCACAGGTTGTCCCAGGCTCGACCCTTCCTGCCACTCTGTATTTTGACGATGCCAATGGCAATGGGCTGATTGACCTTGGCGAGAATGTGTGGCTGGACGGCGCCAACTTGGCTGAAGCAGGCATCTTCTCAGCGGACGACACCCGGATAAGCGATCCCGCAAGGGACACTTGGGAAACGCTTGTCGGCACCACAGGTATGGCTCTCAGTGCCATTTGGACCAATGCAGATGAGATCGGCACACCTGACTATCTTGTACAGGATGCCGACGAGTTTGTGGCCTGGCAGGATCTACGTTCGGATCTAGGCATAGCTCAAGATGGAAGATACGATGTTGTCACTGACCGCATTGCACCATTGACATCGAGCAGAATAGGCATGCATTCAACGCTTGACCTTGCCGAGATCACGGTTGACGATGGAGACACCATCTATCTGTACTGCTCGGGACTGGACAACCGCGGACGACGGGGCGAGTCGGCCATGACATTCTCCACGGTCCAAGGCTCTGCGCCAGATGCTCCCACACACGTGTCGCTGGCTTTCTCGGCTGTGTCGAATGGCTCGTGGGAGGGAACTTTGACCCTTAAGCTGCGGAACGCCGACAGTGCTCCCGTTCGCCTGAGGGTGGAATGGTTCCGTAACTGGGAGCAATACGGGGAGGCCTACTACAGTGAGACGGTGGCCAGTGGCCAGACAGGAACGTTCAAGGTCTTGTCAACGGGCAGTGCGGGTTCCACAACCATGGTTCTGGGCAAGGCCTTCAACCATGGTGATGTGTGGGGCTATAAAGCCTACGCGATGATTGCTGACAGCCTGAGCCGAGTGACGACGGGTGCAGTGACCGATGAGATCGTGGTGATTGGGGGAGCCAGTTCGGCACTTGGCAACCAGCCTCCAAGTGCGCCACGTGTTGGAATCAGCCCTGTGGAACCATATGAAGAGGACCTCTTGATCTGCACCGCTTCCGGCTCCAGTGACCCAGAGGGGGACATGTGGTCGTACTACTACCAGTGGTATGTGCAGAGCACGATCACCGGTGCCTCAACTGCGGTTCCTGAAGCAGTTGGACCTGTGGTGCCTGAGACCGCCACGAGTGCCGGAGAGCGTTGGTTCTGCGAAGTCTGGGCGGAGGACGTCTTCGGAAACCGGAGTGTTGCCATGCGGACCGACACAGTTGTCATTGAAGCTGCCGGCACTGGAATGAACGCGTATGAGAACAATGACACGATGGAGGATGCAAGGCGCATCCTAGCGAAGTCGGATCCCTACAGCATGGCCGATGCGAATGTCCAGAGTCATACCTTCAAGAGCCGCTATGACTACGACTGGATGTGGTTCGTGATCGAGGATGTGGTTGGGCACCAGAGCTCCAGGGTCATATTCGAGACAAATGCTGGCACTGAGATGTTCAACGACACGCACAGGATGAATGAGGATATCGGAGGTGCGGACACAGCTCTGGTACTGGTCGATGAGAATGGCAACGAAGTATTGCGTTGCACTGACTTCGGTGAGCGTACAGGCCAGGGCGGCACGCTCCTTGCGAGGTTTGACGAGTACCTGGAACCGGGCATCTATTATGTCCGGGTGATGTCACAGGAATCTCCAATAACGGCAGCCAACGACGAGTACGACGTGCATCTTATCATCATGCCGGCAGCTGGCCCAGCGGGGCCGACGATGCCAACGGCTGCGGAACTGACTCCCGCAGCTCCGACAACGGGAGATGATTTGGTCTGCTACGCTTCGGGCGCCCTGTCGGCACTCGGTCAGAACGCGCTGACATATTGGTATGTCTGGTACCGCGACGGTGTCGTTGTTCCATTTGGCGGGGGTAGCCAGCCCTACGAGGGAATGAACTACGTTCTTGCCAACAGGAAGCCCTACCCGGGTGCCAGTTCCAGCTTCAGTGAAGCTCCCAATGTTGTCCCCTCAACATTCACCAGTGCAGGCGAGACATGGACCTGCGTCGTGTTTGCTCATGATGTGAATGGCGAGAGCGATGCGCTTGTGAGCAACAGTGTCACAATTGGTGATGCGGACTGGGAAATGACATTCCGCGTGGACAAGAGCTTCACGGATGGAACCACGACCATTGGTGGTAGCGAGCAAGCTGTTACCATTGGCTGGAAGTTTGGGGCAACGCACGGGTTTGATGGAGACTTGGATGTTCAGTTGCTTAGCAGCACCATTATCCCGATTCCTGGCGATCCGACGGGCACACCCGACGGGGGAGCCTATCCGCCTAGTGGGAGAATGTACTCGATGTCCTTTGACGGTGTGCACTCTCTCAGCGAGGACATGAGGCCCTTCGGATCCGAAACATCATGGTATATCAAGGTGGAACTTGGATACCATCCGAGCACCTGCAGACTAAACTGGGACGCAGTGTCGTCTCCGAGTGCAGACACGCCACTGTCTCTGGTACGAGTTACCGAAGATAGCTACGGGTACTTCCACGATGTGCCTGGAACAAATGTCGACCTGACACAGACAAATGAGGTTATTGTACCTCCGAGTTTGATCTCGGAACTGACCAGCACATACGGAGAGAATGAACCAGAGAAGCTGTCCGTGATCTATCGTGTGACCCTCGGAAGTGGCTCTGGAAACTTCAGTCTCACGCTGCAACCCGGGTGGAATCTCATCTCTCTTCCTGTTCAGCCGGCGGTTGCACTGCCGGAGCGTGTGTTCTCGTACAACGGTCAGGTGGCCTACTCGGGAAGCGTGTGGGAATATCGCAACGGTGCCTATGCCGCAGTGTCTGAGATCAAGGCACACAGGGGCTACTGGGTCTTCTGCCCGTTCAGCGAGGCAGCAAACATCAGCATCCAAGGCACTAGGGTGCCCAACGAGATGGCTTTGTCGAGCGGTTGGAATATCGTCGGGCCTTCTGCGATCGTCGCCATTAGCACCCTGCAGGATATCCTGACGCAGCGGGGAACGTACAGCATGGTCGATTGGAGTAGCATCAGCTACTACAACGCCTTGAGCAAGACGTATGTTGTTCCAGACAAGCTTGAGCCTGGACTAGGCTACTGGATCAAGGCGACGGGCGGTGTGATGGTGCCTGCTCGCTGATGATGAGTTTGGGTTGACTTGGTTGTCGCAGCTGTCGATTTGATGGCGCAGGCCAAGGAATCATGGCGCGTCTGGTGAGAGTCCCGGGCAACGGTGACACACCAGGCGCGCCTTTTTTTCCTACAGGCGTACGTAGGATTGCTACTGCTAACAGGACTGAAACAGGGCAACTTCGATATGGACGACATCCAGAAAATCCGCAATATCGGCATCATTGCCCATATCGATGCGGGGAAGACTACGACGACAGAGGGTCTCCTGTACTACTCGGGTTTGAGTCATCGCTACGGCAGTATTGACGATGGCACGACCATCATGGACTTCCTGCCGGAAGAACGGACTCGCGGAATCACCATCATGGCTGCAGCCGCAACGCTTCCTTGGGGCGAGCACCTCATTCACCTGATCGATACCCCTGGGCATATTGACTTCACGGCTGAGGTGGAACGATCGTTGAGGGTGATGGATGGTGCAGTGGTTGTCTTCAGTGGTGTGGAGGGAGTTGAAGCACAGAGTGAAAAGGTATGGAGGCAGGCAGACGGATACGGCGTCCCAAAGATTGCCTTTATCAACAAACTTGATAGAATCGGGGCGTCTTTCGCGCGTGTTCAGAGCGAAATCAACGAGAAGTTTGGCAATTGTGCGGTCTCGGTGCAGGCTCCAGTCGGTATCGAGGAGGAGTTCCATGCGATACTTGATCTCGTGGACGAGGAGTTGATCACCTTTTCCGGCGAGAACAATGCAGAGGTAAAGCGGGAGCCAATTCCCCAGGATCTGGAGGAGGAGGCCAATGCGCTGCGGGAAGAGATGATCGAGCGCCTAGCGGATGCGTCCGACGCAATTGCCATGGCCTATCTCGAGGGGGACACACTGGATTCGGACACACTGAAATCTGAAATTCGACGTCTCACAATTCTTCGAGAAATCGTGCCCGTATTGCTTGGCAGCGGCAAGAAGCACATTGGCATACAACCGCTGGGAGCCGCTGTGATTGACTATCTTCCCAGCCCCCTTGACGTGGGTGCTGTCTCCGCAATGCCAGTTCGTGGACGCGAGGGCGAGACCGTGGACCTTCTCCCAGATCCGGAGAAGCCTTTTGCAGGACTGATTTTCAAAGTGACTGCATCGTCTACTTCGGACCTGTTCTACATGCGCACGTACACGGGCACGCTAAAGGCGAACTCACAACTGGTCAACGCCCGGACGGGAGCAAAGGTCCGGGCAAAGCAAGTCTTCAAAATATATGCAAAGAGCACCGAGGCCATGGAAGAGGTTGGCCCTGGTGACATCGTGGGTTTGGTCGGCTTGAAGAACTGCAGCATAGGCGACACGCTTTGCGAACCGCGGCAGGTCGTGACACTTGAGCAGATCAAGTTTCCTGAACCTGTGATCTCGATGGCGGTCGAACCGCGTTTGAGCAAGGACAAGGACAAGTTGGACGAGGCTCTCAGCATGCTTTGTCGAGAGGACCAGACATTTGGTGTCACACGAGATGAGGACACTGGACAGAGGTTGGTCTCAGGCATGGGCGAACTTCATCTTGAGATCAATGTGAAAAGGCTTGCAGAGCAGTTCGGACTGAATGTCCGCGTTGGCGAGCCACGCGTGGCGTACAGAGAAACATTTTGCGGGCAGACGACCGAGCGTGTTGTCTTTGAACGGGCAATCGGTGAGACTGAGTTGTATGCTGAAGTGGAAGTGGCATTCAAGCCTCTTTCCCGGGGCGAGGAACTGTTTTCGGTGGAGAATAGGCTGAGAGGGGCAAAGGCGATCCCGAAGGCACTTGTCGCGTGTGCCGAAAAGGCACTGGCAGATGGGCTGCGCACGGGTGGGAACCATGGGTATCCGTTGATCTATCTATCTGCTCAATTGAATGATCTGAAAGTGCAGACGGGGAAAACCACAGAGGGTGCCATCGTCGGTGCGGTCCTGCAATCGATTGATCAAGCGATCAACCGAGTTGGGACCACTGTGCTCGAGCCAGTGATGCGCCTTGAGATACTTGGACCTGAGGAGACTGTTGGGGAGGTTAGCATGTATCTTCAGCCACGAAGGGCCATTATCCACAATATCGTCCTAGTCAACGAGGCGAGGAAAATCACCGTGGAGGTTCCGCTGGGCGAGATGTTCGGCTTTGGCAAGTCCCTGCCTCGGTTGACTGGGGGACGAGGGAGCTTCAGCATGGAACCATGCGGCTACCAAGAAGTGCCTGCAGACGTGGCCAAAACCCTTTTTGGCATTCGCTGACAAGTAGCCAGTCATGTTTCCGAGAGTAGATTTGGTGGTTGTGAAAAGGCAGTTGGAAGCGCGTAGTGACGAGGGCGGTTAGTTCAGTTGGCTAGAACGTCTGGTTTACACCCAGAAGGTCGGGGGTTCGAGTCCCTCACCGCCCACCAACCCCATACCAATTGAGCAACGGGATTCCTCCCTATTTGGCAAACTCCACTGCTCGAGTCTCTCGGATAATCGCCACCTTGATTTGGCCAGGATAGCGCATTTCCTTCTCGATGCGTTCTGCCATTTCTCTGGCAAGTACAAGTGCGCGATCCTCATGAATTCTCTCGGGATTGACGATGACCCGAAGTTCGCGTCCTGCCTGGATCGCGAAGCAACTTTCGACGCCTTCGAACTCGTTGCCGATCGTCTCAAGCTGCTCGATGCGTCTTAGATAGAGTTCCGTGGTTTCTGCCCGTGCTCCAGGGCG
>JAGLDW010000380.1 GCA_023145395.1 Lentisphaeria bacterium
CCGGATGGCTGCAGCATCTACAACCCGGCTTTCGATGTGACTCCCGCCGAGATGATTGCCGGCATCATCACCGAACGCGGTATTCTGCGCCCACCATTCACCGAATCGATCAGGAACTTTATGGATCAGGCCTAGCAATCGTCTGCGCCGCACGCACGAATACAATACAACACAGCACTGGGATGAAACACATTATGCTCTGGATTGGCTTTCTTCTTTTTCCTGCCGTCGGCGCTCTCATTGGCGTGGTCACCAACCACATCGCCATCAAGATGCTCTTCCGCCCGTACCGCGCGATCCGGATTGGCGGCTTTCGCCTGCCCTTCACACCCGGGCTCATTCCGCGCCAGCGCGGTGAGATTGCCCGCGGCATCGCTCACACGTTCGAGGCGAATCTGCTCTCCGGACAAGACATTCACGCGATTATCACAGGACCCAACGCACAAAAGGCGATCGAGGGGAAAGTGGATGAGTTCTTTGCGGATCTGGGGCCCATGGGCGCCATGCTCGTGAGCATGAAGCCAAAGGTGCTGGCCAAGATCCAGGAAGCAGTCGAGGCAGTGGCGACCGATGCCTTGTCCGCGAATGGCGATCTTGATGTCGCGGCGAAGATCGAGGCGCGCATCAATGCGATGGATATTGCGCAATTGGAGAACCTAGTACTGGGGTTCTCCCGCAAACAGTTCCGCTACATCACCCTGTTCGGAGGCATTCTGGGTGCGTTGATTGGGTTGGCGCAGGCCTTGTTGAACTCTGCGCTTGGGGCGTAGTCACGTTTTCTCCATGGGAAACGCAAGGAGCGGATTCGAGATGGGCATCGACACCAGTGACGAGGGGCTCTGCTTCGCCTGTGGGAAGCGGAATCCCCATGGTCTCCAGCTTGTGTTCGAAGTGGATGCCGATGCAGGCATGGCCGTGTGTGAACTCGCCGTGCCGGGGCGTTTCAACGGCTGGCCGGGCGTCTGCCACGGGGGCATTGTCGCCACTCTGCTCGACGAGGCAATCGTCTACGCGTGCCGTGGCACCGGAAAGCTGGCCGCGACGGTTGGTCTGTCTGTGAAATACCGCAAGCCAGTCCCCACGGGCGTTCCCGTTCGCATTGTGGGCGAACTTGTCTCGGCGCGGAGCCGGATCATGAAAGCCACTGCGCGCATTGAGCGAGAAGGCGAGATCCTCGCCGAGGCCGAGGGCACGCTCGCCGTGCTCCCAAACTCCACTTGACTAGGTGGGATTTGAGTCATGGGCCATTGCTGGCAAAGCAGAAAGTACCCAGAAGAAAGGATTCGAACGATGAGATTCGAAAGACATTGGCTGATCTTCGCGTTGGTGGGTGTGCTGTTGATTTCGCTGTGCGGTGCACAGGAGCAGCAGCAGAATGCCGAGGAAGTGGTGTCCGCTTCCGGGTACCTCGGGATCGCGGTCAAATCCGTCGGACCGGAGCTGGGTGAGCAACTCGGCTTGGATTCTGACACGGGGTTGCTTGTTCTCTATGTCACACCTGGGGGTCCAGGCGCCGTGGGCGGTCTGAGAAAACACGATGTGCTGACTATGTTCGAGGATCAGATCCTGGTGAACACAAGTCAGCTCAGAGTGCTCGTGGCCAACGCGGGGGAGGGTGCAAAGTGCGATCTGGCGGGCAAGCGCGGTGGAGAGGATGTTACCTCAAGCGTGATACTCGACGCGCGTCCGGCGGGTCTGGGCGCTGCGGCCGTCCCCGGTGTGAATGGGGTGCCGCGAGACCATGCGGCTGGCGATGGCGAGACCGGGCCGGCCGAGTTGAAGGGCGTCATGAAGCAAATTGCCGGATTGCGGGCTAACGGGAAGGCTGTTCTTCCCCCGGAGGCCATGGCCGAATTGCGGGAGCAGTTGAAGGGGGTGATTGCCGAGCGGCGCCATGGCGGTGGCGCTGGACAACCGGGAGCGCATGCCACTATGGTTGGGATGGGGGGTGCCGGGGGAAACGTCACGACTTTTACCATGTCGCGGGGTGGGGGTGCAACGTCCAGTGTGACCAAGACGGACGGCGATCACACCCTCACGCTCAGCACGCGTGACGGGGTGTCCACATTGCTGGCCAAGGACAAGGAGGGGAACGTTCTCTTCAAGGGGCCTGTGGACACGGATGAGCAACTCGACAAGGTTCCTGCGGAGATTCGCGAAAAGGCGGAGCGCATGCGCGGCGCCACCAGTGTCCCCGCCATGAGGATTTTTCAGACACCCACTGTAGACAACGCTCCTGAGCAGTTGTAGGGGAGCTGATCCGAATGCTGTTGGTTCTAGAATCGATCTGATGAGGCATGAATTGCCCCACCGATCACCCTCCCATCATCCTCTTGTTCTCATTGCTTCGAGGTGGTTCCCACGCGCTCTTGGAACAGTTGGCGGAGGGTGTCCTCCTGGTCGTCGTCCATGACTCGCTTGGGGAGGAATGCGTAGAGTCGTGGGTTGTAGTAGAGCAGGAAGAGATGGGTGGTCTCGCGGACCTTGAGGAATTGGGACCAGGGGGTCAGAGTCGGGTTGTCCTCGGTGTCGCGGGCATGCACCCCCTCGTCGTCGAAGCCCATGGTTCTTTCCGCGCGGTTTGTCTCCGGTGCGCCGAGCCACGCGGTCCTGACCCGCATCCGGAAGATCCAGGGCCGGGCGACCAGAGTGTAGACTATGATCAGGGGGAAAACCCACCACTCGTTCCGTGTGACTCCAAGCAAAAGCCCGAGTCCCAATAGTGCGACGCAGACCGTCTGCGAACGCCGCCGTCCATGGATGGACTGGGCTCGCAGATAGTCTTCGAATGTTGGCACACAGGTGATATCGATTCGCTTCATGGATGACTTTTCCTTGATGAGTTTGGACTCGTCAGACTATAGCGTAATTACCGCCCCTCATTTGTGGTGCGCGGAAGTTCGGGCAGATTATGCTGATGGATGGATTCTCCGAACGAGACGATATGCATAAGCGCGCACACGGGAGCCGAGCATGAGCGAGAGACAGCGACCGAACTTCCTGATCTTCGTGACGGATGAACAACCTGGGCACATGCTGGGTTGCGATGGCCACCCCGTGGTGCAAACTCCCAATTTGGACCGTTTGGCGGAAGAGGGTGTGCGCTTTTCCCGCTGCTACACCATGCATCCCATGTGCATGACCACGCGCTCCACCTGGTTCACTGGCCGGACGCCCCTCGGCCACGGAGTGCGCTGCAACGGCATCCCCCTGGATCCCTGCCTTCCCACCATGCCCGACGCTCTGCGCCGCAGTGGCTATATGACCCACGGGATCGGCAAGCACCACCTGACGCCCTGGGGCGCGCAGCGCGATACGGATCCGGAGACACTCGACCCGCTGGACTGGCCCGAGTGCCGGCAGATGTGGAACAACAATCGCATTGGCGCGATTCCCACGCCCTACTACGGTCTTGAGACTATGGACTTCACCGGGGGGAATGGCAATGGGATCTACGGCGACTACGTGGCCTGGGCGACCGAGCGCGAGCCGCGCTGGAGGGAGATCATGGCGCCGCCCCCGCTGCAGCCGGGGGAGACCGCCCTGCGGCGCGTGTGGAGGAACGAACTTCCCGCCGAGCTGCACTACACACAGTGGATGACCGAGCGGAGCGTTGCCGCCATGCGCCGGTCGCAGGCTCAGGAGCGTCCCTTTTTCATCTGGCATTCCTTTCCGGACCCGCATCCTCCCTACACCGCGCCGGAGCCTTGGGGAAGCATGTACGATCCGGCGGATGTGCCCGACCCGAACCGCCGCGAAGGCGAGCTTGATGGGCTGGCTCCTCATATGGCGATGCAGTTCCGCGAACGCTTCCTCACCTCCGGATGCATGGGCTTGACCGATATTCCCGACGAGCACAACCGTCGCATGGCGGCCATGACCTACGGCATGGTATCTCAGATCGACCACCAGATTGGCCAGGTTCTGGCGGAACTGGATCGCCTAGGCATGCGCGAAAACACGGTGGTGGTGTT
>JAGLDW010000381.1 GCA_023145395.1 Lentisphaeria bacterium
TCCACGACCGTGAACAGGTTGGACCGGTTGCGCTGGATATAGTCGGCATCCTGCAAGTCGATCCACTCCTCTTCCGGCAAATTCGCGCATTCCGTCGGTGGCGGAGCGGGGGGCAGACCGTGCAGAAATTCTTCACCGAAGTCGTCGGGGAACCGATGACCCTGACGGATTT
Source organism: Lentisphaeria bacterium (assembly GCA_023145395.1). Classification (GTDB taxonomy): domain Bacteria; phylum Verrucomicrobiota; class Lentisphaeria; order Oligosphaerales; family Lenti-02; genus JAGLDW01. The sequence continues at coordinate 173 of JAGLDW010000381.1, forward strand.
CACCGACATTGTGTTTCCGCGCCAAATCCACGAACTCCCGGAGGGCAGCCTGCGGATCTTCAGGTACCCGGAACGGCTTGCCGGTCCGGCGGGCCTCTTGAAGCAAGGGACGGTGGCGGCATAGCCAAACATGATCCAAGGGAAGCCGTTCCCGGCGGACACGCTCGGTCAGCTCGGGGTTGTCCCGCACGGCAGAGAGAGCCTGGTCGAACCGTTCCATCGCGGAGTTCATGTCCTCCAGTTCCAGCCAGTCCGACGTATCCGTGCGGAAACAGCGGAGACGGACCCCCGAACGAACCACCGCCGCACTCATCAGCTTGAGATAGGCAAGCAAATGGGGCGCGGCCGGACCGTAATAGCCATTCATGAATTCCCGGGTCAGGGCCGTCTCATCCGCCGCCGGATTCCAGAGCAGATGAGCTATCAGCCAGGCACGCAGACGCACGAAGTCCCCCACCCGGCAACCACTGTCGCCCTGCTCGAAAATACCGACTGCGTTGTGGCGGACGAAGAAACGGAGATTGGGGGCCAGCACATGGTAGTTGGGATGGGGCAGCAGGTAGCCATGGAAGTTGGTGGTGTAGTCCCAGATGTAGAGCTTGTCGGCGATACGGCTCCAAGCCTCGATGTCCTCGCGGAACTGACGGTTCTGCTCGCCCGCTGCCAAGGACTCGGAAAAGGAACACTCGATGGAACACAGTCGGATAATCACATTGTGCCGCGGACGGACGAAGCGGGGTGGCTTGCGGGTATACTGGTAGGCGAGAGTCTCCACCAGCACATCCGGGAATTCCTTCTCGACCTCCTCGGCAACGGCATTGACGAAGCGGATGAGCGAACCGGCCGGCGTACCCTCCTTCTCGTCGATCGCCCGGCAGGCGGGGCACTCGCAATTGCCTTTCCAGTCGTTCTGACTGATAGAGATCATGGTGGCATTGGGATTGGCCCGCAACCGTCCGAGGACCACCCGAACCATTTCGCGCCGCATCTCCTCGTTGGTCAGACAGAGCTGTCCGCGCTGGTCCAGGCGTTTGCCATTGACCAGACTGTACCACTCGGGATGCTCCTTGA
>JAGLDW010000382.1 GCA_023145395.1 Lentisphaeria bacterium
GTATCCGTGCACTTTCCCGAACGGTGTAGTAGCGGTACGTGCCGTCGGGAAACGCAATCATATTCTCACCTCCGGGAACCCCATGGTCCCCGGCCTTCAGTGCCTTGGACGGCTCGTCGAGAGGGCTGCCAGTATGTCCTGGATAGGCGCGTGCACCACCCCGGAACTCGTGATTGATGAACGTTCCCGATTCTCTGCCAGGATCGGGTAAACCCAACAGGGCGTCACGAACGGTTAGACACCGTTTGCCGAAAGGGGGCATCGAGGGGAAATCCTGTGCCAGTCTTCTCACACGCGCTGCGTGCTTCGAGGCGATCCCAGGGCGTTTCCCCTTCGGCACCCGGTGTTCGTCCCAATATTCGCCAGTGACCCACTGGTCCCAAAGCAATCGATCCATAGAATGCGTGGGAGATGGGAAGGACCACTCCACGTCGAGATCAGAGCGGAAGCCAACGATGAAAACCCGATGACGATTCTGGGGCACGCCATACTCAGCTGCATTGAGGAGCCGGTAGACAACGCGATAGCCCAGACTGCATTCTTTCCCTCCAGTGTGCATGCGCTCGAGACGCGAAAGATGCTTGTCCCAATCTTCTGTGTCTCGACGAATCACATCTGGGTAGGAGAGCTGGAGGACGATATAGTTGAAGTAGCTGGCAAAGCTCTGCCGCATGAGACCTTTCACGTTCTCGAAGATGAAGCAACGAGGACGAAGTTCCCTCACGGCACGAACAGCTTCGGGAAACATGTCTCGCTTGTCTTTGAAGGCACGATGCTTTCCCCCCAGCGAAAATGGTTGGCACGGGGGGCCACCTGCCACCAGATCGGCATCTGACGCAATATCCCTGTAGCGGACATTGCATACGTCTTCCGAGTGGAGGCACCAGTCTTTGGCGAGGCGATGTCCACGCGAGATATTGAGCTGGACGGTTTCGCAGGCATGGAGATTGCGCTCGATGAGTGCCACATGGCGCCAGTCCGCACTCTCAAGTCCCAGTGCCAGTCCGCCAGCACCACTAAACAATTCGATGGATCGCAACGACTTCATCATGCCTCGCTTGTGCCCGATCCTGTCTCCTGCAACCTGCGATTACATTTCTCCACAAATGTAGCTCTTGTTGAGGCTTCCGTCGAGCCGATGCGCCATAAAACACTAATAAAATAGTGCATCAGGAAGAAAGTGTCCTTAATCTGGAAAAACTGAGCCCACTGGTCGTTTCCGTGCTATCAGCCAGCACCAAAAGGCTCTTGGTTCGCGCGGTCCGCGACTGGCTACAGCCTACCCACCCGGAGCCGCAGGCCCCGTCAGCGGTACACGGAGTCCCAGTTTTTGAAGACGGGTTCCAGGCCTTTGCCACGCAGCATGGTGCAGATCTCCTCCACGCTCCGGTGATCGCTCACATCGAACTGGCCAGACGACTCGGACTCGCTCTCGGAATAGCCACCGACTGTGGTGAGGCTTGCAGCGCTCATCTTCGTCACTCCCAGCCCTGCCATGCCATCGCGGAAGCGCACACCCTCACGCGTCGATAGCACCAGATGGGTCCTGGGGAGCACGATGCGAAACGCGAAGATCAGCTGTGCCAAAAAGGCTTCGTCCACGGGGAAAGGAGGCTGGAATCCCCCCTCCTGCGGACGGATTCTCGGAAAGGAAACCGAAACACCCGCACGCCAGTGCGTCTGCTGGAGACGCCGTGCGTGCAAATACAGGCTCAGCGCGTCCTCCAGTGGCGATGCCAGGCCCAGCAAGGCGCCAATGCCACATGTTCGCATGCCTGCGGCCAACACGCGCTCGGGCGCCTCGAGACGCTGTAGGTAGTCGCTCTTCGGCCCCCACCGGTGCATGCACTCGTAGACTGCGGGATCGTACGTCTCCTGGTAGATGGTGACGCCCGTGCATCCGGCGGCACAGAGCCGCTCGTACTCCTCCGTGGGCAGAGGAAACATCTCCACCGTGACATTTGGAAACCTCGCGGCTGCCAGACGCACACACTCGAGAACATAGTCGAGATCGGCCTCTGGATGCCGCTCTCCGGTCAGCAGCAGCACCTCGGCGAATCCCATGCGCCGCAGCGCGGACAGTTCTTTCTCGACTTGGTCAAGCTCCAGGCGTTGCCTAGGCAGGTCCCGGTCGGAGGCAAACCCGCAATAGGCGCAGCCGCCGGTGCAGTAGTTGGACAGATAGAGGGGAACGTACAGCATCGTCGTCCGACCAAAGTGACGCCTCGCCAATATCTGTGCTTTTCGCGCCATCTCCTCGACCAGTGGAGCAGCTTCGGGCGAGAGCAGAACCGCAAGCTCGGCGATGCCCGGGCTGTCCGCATGGATCGCCGCATGGATTTGCCCTGGTGTTGGCGGTGCCATCGTTTGCCATTGGGAGACGTCGAGCCAGTCCGGGCGCAGGTCGGCCATGGGTCAGACCTCCGAGGACGAAAGAAAGGATGTCAACGGACTGGTTGCCACGGCTGCGTCGCCACTGGACATGAGTCCAGCCAGATAGGCTGCTCGGCCCACTTTCACCGCTCCGGAAAAGGCATCCGCCATCGCCACCGGCTCACGTGCGGCAGCAATGGCGCTGTTGACCAACACGGCGGAACAGCCCATCTCGAGAGCCGCCGCTGCCTCGGAAGGCGCACGCAAGCCCGCATCCACGATCACGGGAATTCGACTCTCTCGAAGAATGATCCGGAGCATGTCCGCAGTGGTCATTCCGCGCCCGCTGCCGATCGCGGAGCCTAGTGGCATTACCGAAGCGCAACCCACCTCCTCCAGGCGTTTGGCCAGCACTGGATCCGCAGGCATGTAGGGCATGACCACGAATCCCTCCGCCGCCAGAATGCGGCATGCCTCGTAGGTCTCGATGGGGTCGGGCATGAGATGATGCGGATTGGGGTGGATCTCCACTTTGATGAACGGGCTGCCGCTCAGGTCCCGCGCAATCCGCGCCGCGCGCACAGCCTCCTGGGCATCCCGGGCGCCGGAGGTGTTCGGCATCAATGTAACCCCCTCGATTTGAGTCAGGGGCGTGAACAGATCGTCTCCGGGACCATCGAGATTGACCCGGCGCAGCGCGACGGTCACAAGTTGCGATCCCGACGTCCTGACCGCTTCCACCATGGTGGCCGTATCCGAGAACTTTCCCGTCCCCATAAACAGTCGCGAGTCGAACTCATGGTCTCCAAGTCGTAGTTTGTCCATCGTATGTTCCTCTTTGGCCCGCGTGCTAGCCGCCTGCGGCGAATGCAATGATTTCGATGCGGTCTCCCTCGGTCAACAGATGGGTTTCACGGTCCACCGCGAGCACCACATCGTCGTTCACGAGTACGGCGACACGTCCCTTTCCTGCTCGCACGTCCCGGATTAGATCCGCGACACTGCCAATGCCTTCGATTTCTCTCGCTTCGCCGTTGAGCACAATTTTCATGACAGTGTCCATGTCTTGGAGCCGGTGCGGAAACATGAAGGCGCCCGCTGTGTGGCCGGGCGCCTTTTCGTGAAGGAGCTCCCTTCGCCGGCGTTACCCGGATCAGGTGGTACGGGTGTGTTCTCAGCCCTTCCAACCACGGAAAAGCACCCCGGCCTGTCATGTCAGGAATGTACCTCTCCTCCGAGGCTCGTGCAAAGCACCGCTACGAGTAGTACAAGGAGTACTTCTCCATCGCGTCCATGATGGCCTCGACATTTTCGAGAGGTGCGCCAGAGTAGAGACCGTGACGGAGCGTGAGCCCTCCCTCGGCGCTGCCGAGCTTATCGACTTCCTCGTGGATCAGGTCATCGATGTCCTTCGGGCTTCCGAAGCGTGTGACGCTCTGCCGGTCGATGTCGCAGTCGATGCAGACCCGCCCCTTCAGATTGCGGGCCATCTCGTCGATGCCGTTCACCACGTCCTGCATGTTGACGACATCGACTCCGGTTTCGAGAATGTCGTCTATGAGATCCCAAAGGTAGCCGTCGCAATGCATGTGGACCACGACACCGGCCTCTCGGGCGGGCGCCATAAGACGGGCGTAGGCCGGCTTGATGTACGTGCGGAACAGTTCGGGCGAAACCATGGGCCGATCCTGACACCCCAGGTCCTCGGGATAGCGCATCACCTCGACCCCCATGGCGATGTAGCGGCGCACGATATGGAGCGAAAACCGCTCGATCATCGCGATCAAACGAGGCAGGTTTGGATGCTCGTCCACCATGTCCATGAGCAGATTCTGATAGCCACGGAGATCTTGTAGGAGCAGAAACAGGTGTCCGTGCACGAGTCCGCCGCTCGTGAGACCTCCGGCGGCTTTGGACCGGGCAATGTGCTCCTCGGTCCGCTCCCAATCGACTGCCCCGCGACCATTGGTCTTCTCCGGATCGGGAGGTGTGAATTTTTCGAGATTTCCCCAGTCTTGAAGGGGATGCTTGGTGACGTAGCAGGGCAGGCCTTCTTCTTGGGATTCATAGATGCATCCCCACGGATCGACATGCGTGCCCTGCTTGTTGCGCTCATCGATTCGCACGTTGTCGTAATTGATGGAACCTTCGCGAAAACCTGGAAAGAGCATTTGATGCTTGACGACCAGCCGCTCGAGATCGGGGCCGTAGAACCCCCACATTTCGGCAGGGATCGCAAAGACCACTGGAATGCGCTCCGGATGCTGGAAACGCCAGGCACGGAGCCAGTTTTCGCGATCGGTCATGAGCCTTCGCCTCACCTTTCGATCTACCGTCGTTCGGTTATGAGTCCCCTCAGAGAGACACACAGAATTAGAATAGGGTGCCATGGGGAACCGTCAAGGCGCCACGGAAAGGGGAAAGCCACCCCCGTGGCATTCCCGTGCCGCAAGCATACACTCTTGCTGTAGTGTCTGACAGAGGGATTTCCCCGCGCATGGACTTCATCTCCGATCTACACACCCATTCCCGCCATTCGGCGTGTGCGGGAACGGCGTGTCGTCCGGCAAGCGGGATTCGACGGTCAGTACGGTGCCATCCATGCCTTCCGCCCTGGAGAGATGGACAAGCTTATGCAATAGAAAACGCGCTCGGCAGCGAAGCGCCTGCGCCCGAATGATGGTTCTCCGGGAGAAGAAGCAAGCAACCACGCTAGTTGACGTGGTTTCTCACTTCCCAAATGCCGACGTGGATGTTGCCGAAGAAGTGTTTTCCCGACAGCTTCCGCGCGCGGCTTTCTTGATTTTCCGCTAGGGAGGGGGAGGGAGCAAGGTGGCCTGTTCACACGAGTATTCTCTGGAGGTGACAGGCCTCCGCCGTGGACTGTATTCGAATCACCGCCGATGACAACAGGATCTCAGTGCGACTTTCGCCAGGACTTTGCGAGAGAGTCAAAATGCGGAACTTGCCTCCCATATCTCCCCGTTTTGTTTGCCGTCCCGCAGTGTCGCATCTACCTTTGCCTCTGCATGGCTACGGAGTGTGCCACAATATTCTTTGTATTCATAGGGGGATGGAACAATGGCGATTTTGGAATGTGGTCTGTGTTCTCATTTGTATGATGAGGCCGAGGAGTCGATCAAGTGGGTGGACCTCCCGGCGGACTGGGTATGCCCGATCTGCGGTTCTCCGAAGTCCTCGTTCACGGTTGTTGCCGACTTGGTGCAACCGCCTGCATCCTCGGTTGAGCCAGAGAAGCTCTTGCTGGCCGCCTATCAATGCGAGCTCTGCTCGCACATCTACGACGAAGCCAAAGAGGGAGTGCCGTGGGCGGATCTGCCCGATGACTGGACCTGCCCCGTCTGCGGATCCGGAAAGGACAGCTTCACCATCGTGAGGAATGCGGCGGCAGCACCCGCGACACCCCCTGCGCCCCCCGCCTCGACGAGTGTCGGGGAAGACTATTTGGCCGAGTGGCGCCGCCCGGCAGACGAGTTCGAGACGCATATGGCGGACATACACCGTATCGCCGTGACTGGACACTCCATCATCGAGCCTATGCGGACACGCGTCCCCACTTTTTCCTGGGACGAAATCCTGATCAAGGGCGCACAACTTGCGAAGTTGCCGCTGAACAAAAGCCAACCAGTGCGCACGCGAACAGTCATCGGTCCGGGCGCAGCCATTCCGCTCGCAATCGAAAGTCCCATTTTCGTGACCCACATGTCGTTCGGCGCTCTTTCGCGGGAAGCCAAGCTGGCATTGGCCAAAGGCAGCGCCCAGGCTAAGACGGCCATGTGTTCGGGAGAGGGGGGAATTCTGCCCGAATCCCTGGCGGCCGCCCACAAGTACATCTTCGAATACGTTCCCAACAAATACAGCGTGACGGATGAATACCTGCTCCAAGTCGATGCCGTGGAGATCAAGATCGGCCAATCGGCCAAGCCCGGCATGGGGGGGCATCTCCCCGGCCACAAGGTTACTCGGGAGATTGCGGCCATCCGGGGATTCCGGGAAGGGAAGGACATCATCAGTCCATCGCATTTCCCGGACATCCGCACGCGGGACGACTTGAAGGGCGCCGTGGAGCACCTGCGGGAGCGAACAGGCGGAAAGCCCATCGGGATCAAGCTGGCGGCGGGGCATCTGGAGGCAGACATCGACATTGCACTCTACGCTGGTGCGGATTTCATCACCATCGACGGGCGCGCGGGGGGAACCGGCGCCGCGCCCAAGGTGGTCAAAGGCTCGGCTTCGGTGCCGACCCTGTTCGCCTTGGCGAAGGCGCGACGGGTCCTGGACGCTCGGGGCGCCGATCAGGTGTCGCTGATCATCACCGGAGGCTTGCGCGTTTCGTCGGACTTTGCCAAGGCGCTGGCAATGGGGGCGGACGCGGTGGCCGTGGGCACTGCCGCCATGATGGCGCTGGGATGCCAGCAGTACCGCATCTGCGACACGGGCAAGTGCCCGCTCGGAATCGCCACCCACGACCCAGCATTGCGTGCACGCCTGGACGTGGAGAAATCCGCCGCCCGTGTGGCCAATTTCTTCAACGCTAGCACCAACGAACTTAGTGAGTTCTCCAGACTGACCGGCAATGACGATGTCCACGGCCTTTCGCCAGACGATCTGTGCACCACCAATTCCGAGATCTCAAACCATGCGGGTATTGAGCACGTGTAATCCAATCCAACAGGAGACAAGAACATGGCGACAATGGACAATCTACAGGAAGCGTTTGCGGG
>JAGLDW010000383.1 GCA_023145395.1 Lentisphaeria bacterium
CAGGTGGCAAAGCTGTTCCGGGCGGCGGCGGAGGCCGAAACTGTGCATGCGCATGCCCACTTTCGTGTGATGGGCGGAATCAAAAGCACTGCGGACAATCTAGAGGTCGCCATCGCGGGCGAAGGAGAAGAGTTCCGGGAGATGTATCCAAAATTCCTGGTACAAGCCCAGGAAGAGGGAATGAAACCGGCCGAGTTCTCGTTCAAGAACGCATTGGCCGTGGAGGAGATCCACTACGGGCTATACTCCAAGGCGCTGGAAGCGGTGAAGAGCGGCGGCGATCTGTCCGCGACATCGATCCACGTGTGCCCAGTCTGCGGCAACACCGTGGAGGGTGGCGTTCCGGACTTCTGCCCGATCTGCAACGTGGCCGGCAGCAAGTTCACCGAGATTGCATAGGCACCACTATGCCGTGGTCGTGAGACAGAACACGCGACCACGGCTCCTGTCATCAGCGGATTCCGCAGAGAGTTTCCGTTGCTGGAGATCTCCCTTCCTCCTCCTCGGCTCGCTGCGGGATTGTGGTTGACGCGGTGCGTCTCGAAAGCTAAGGTTTTATTGAATTTCAGGGGAAGGGGTGCAAGCACGCAAAACCCAAGCCAATCTTGGCTGGATCAGATTTTCTGGATGAGAGAGATGCAAGGAGTTCCCTAGCGATGAGCCGTCCTCCCAACACCATTGTTCTGCTTGGCGGCGGCGGCATGCTCGGAACCGATCTTGCCGCCGCGCTCCAGGTTGCCGGCATGACCCCCGTGGTTCTTGACCTGCCGGAATGCGATGTCACAAACGCCGATCATCTTCGCGCTGCTCTTACGGATGTTGATGCCGTTGTCAATTGCGCCGCCTTCACCAACGTGGATGGCGCGGAAACCGCCAGAGAGACTGCTCATGCCGTCAATGCGGAGGCGCCTGGCGTTCTCGGGCACCTCGCCCGCGAGCGCGGAGTCCACGTTCTCCATATCGGCACTGACTTTGTGTTTGACGGGCACCTCGATCGTCCCTACGGCGAGACCGACACCACCAGCCCGCTCAGCGTCTACGGCACCACCAAGCTCGA
>JAGLDW010000384.1 GCA_023145395.1 Lentisphaeria bacterium
CTGGCTCTGGGAAGCGCGGTGCTGTTCAACACACCCCCGAACGATCGCAGCTCAACCGACCCCGACGACGTGCGACAACTCGTCGATGGCAAACTCTCGCCCGCCACCCCCATCTGGTATGACAGGAAGAGCACAGTCGGCTGGGCTCTGGTTGATCCTACCGTGTTCACGATCGATCTCGGCGCGATACATCCAATCCGGGGAGTGGCGCTGCACATGGGCGCAGGCCATGCCGGGGTCGAATGGCCGACCAGCATTCAGATCCAGGTGAGCGACGATGGCGAGAGGTACAGCCACGTGGGTAACCTGATGGAGCTCCTGGCCCGGCGTCCGCCGGCAACGGGCTATGCCTCCCTATGGCTCGTCACCGACAAGCTTCAGACCCATGGCCGGTTCGTGAGATTCGTCTGCTCGCCCATCAATCTGGGCACCGGCGAATACATCATGCTGGACGAGGTGGAGATCTACCAGGGCGAAACGGCCTGGCTCGATCGTCCGCTGGCGTGGCCGGAAGCACCGGAGCAGTGGCGCGCCAACTGGGAAGAGATTCAGTGGCGTGACGACACTGCGACGATCCCTCGCGCCGAGTGCCCCGCTCGTCTGCTGGTGGTCGATGGTGAGACCGAGCGAAGCCGCGAAGAGCCACTACAGCAGGCCGCGCTGGAGACAAACGGGATGAGCTTCACGTTGCTTGGCGAGGCGGGCAGACGTCGCCGCATGTCCTGGACCGCCACGCTGCCCGAAGCGATCTCCACCGCGAAATGCCGCCACGCGCTGCTCACCTTCCGCGCCGAGGGTGTTCGCCGGACCTATGCCCCGCTGCCGATTGTGCTGCTTCAGGGCGTCAGCGACACGGCTTCGGGAAACTCCGTGACCCTGCTCGAAGCCAACATGGTGTTGAACGATGGTCGCAGCCATACGCTGACAAAGATCCTCCCCGAGGGATTCACGCTCCGACAGCTTCGGGTCACGCTTCCCACGGAAAGCGATGCGCCGCGCCTGACGCTTGAGCGGCTGGAGCTACTGACAGCGCCGCCGCAGATCTTCAACACCGAGATCGCCACAGGAGAGACGGTGCCACGCGAGGGGTTCGTGGCGGTCGAACTGGGCGCGGCGCTCGATGGTTCGCTCACCGGCTGGCATGAGCGGGCGCTGGCGAAATACGGCATCGCATTCGACGGGGCCAGCACTCTGCCCGCAGGACCATGCGAGGTGTCCGGCATACCATTCGTGATCGCCTCCGGCGAGAAGAACCTGGTGCTCATGCCAGACACCCCGGAGAAGAACGAGCGCATCGAGTTCCTAGGCCAGACGATGGACAGCCGCAATTTGGGCCCCACCTCTCGCGACGACGCGATCCGTGTGGACGTGGATGCCAACGTGCGCGAGGCATACCTGCTTCTCGCCCTGATCGCGCCGCCACTGCAGACACGAGGCGGGCTTCCTCACACGGCTCTGCGCCTTGATGACATCGAATGCCTCACGGTCGAACTCACGTATGACCGGGGCCGCAGCGAGACCGCGTTCCCGTATTCGCTCGCGGACCAGGGCTGCTACATTCCCGTCCGCGAACTGGGGGCGTATGCGGTGGCGGTCGACCCCACGCGACGGCTGAGGGAAATCACTCTGCACGCCCACCAGTTTCGTATGAACTTTGCCCTCGCGGGCCTGACGCTCAACACCTCGGACATGGCGCTGGTACCGCAGCTGGTTGACTTCCCGGTGCCGGAGCACACTGCTCGACATCCCAATCCACACGTCCGGCCAGTGACGGTCGCGGTGCGAGACCGCCATCTGACGCTGAGCAATCGCTGGTATGAATACAGTTTCGATCTGGCCCAAGGCTTTGCTATCGAGCGCATCGTCAACCGCGCCAACAGCTCCGCCAATATCGAACTCGCGCCGAGCAGCGGTCTACGTCTGCGCGTCGGAGAGACCGTCTACACCGGGCGTTGCTTCGCGGCTACGATCACACGCATCACAGCGACCGCCGCGAAGTTGAAGCTGATCAGCACGCGGCCGGAACTGCCGCTTGAGATTCTCGTGACGATCACCGCCCATGATTCGCCGGAGCTGTCCTTCGTCGCCGAGATGAGGAACACGGGCAAGGAGATGTTCGCGGCCGAATTATGCTTGCCAGCACTGGCTGGGGTAACCATCGGCGCCCTCGCCGACACACGGCTGTTTTTTCCACAGTATCGCACGGTGGACACGGGAGAAAACATCGTCCTGCGTGCGCCGTACGGACCGGAATTCGCCAGCCAGTTCATGGATATCTACAGCCGCCCTGCCGGTGTCGGCCTGATGGTGCGCACTGACAACCACGAGCAATGCATGGCGACTTTTACGCTCCGCAAGGACACCGAGGGCGTGGCTGGAGGCGTGTATTTTTCGGCCGAGTTCAACCAACTCGTCCCAGGCGTGTTCCGCAGCTACCCGCCGGTATCACTCTTCGCTCACGGCGGTGACTGGCACGCGGCTTTCGACCTCTACCGAAACTGGGTGCGCAGCTGGTACAAACCATACAAGTCCCAGGACAAGGAGTATTTCCTGAACGCCTGGAATCTACAGTGCTACCGCCTTAGCCAGACACTGAGCCGGGTGGAGACGCGAGCGCCGTCGATGATCGCGCCGGACGGGACGCGGCACTTTGTGAATGAGACGTTCGAGTTCGAGAAGCAACGCCTGGGGCATGTTCCCGACTTGGTTCACTTCTACAGTTGGACTTACAACGATCAGAAGCATCGCTACGAGCGCGGGGTCCACGGAACGCCGCTGGCCTACCAGCAGGTCGGGGGCCTCGAGTTCTTCCGCGAGATTATCGCCGCGATCCAGGAGAAGTGGCAGCGGCCCCTGTCGCTGTACACGCTTATCGACCGCTTTCGCGCGTCCGCACTGCCGAACCAGGCGCTGGCCCGGGAGCTTGCCGCCACAGCCGTGCACCAGAGCATCGATAACGACGACAGTGCTGCGTTGCGCGGGGCTGGGCAGGTCGACGGGATCTTCTACCCGGGGTTTGGCAACGAGCGCTGGGCCGATTTTTTTGTCAACGACATTGCGAAGATGCAACGCGACACCGGATGCCAGATGGTCTACGTGGACGTCTTTCCACGCTTCTCACATCTGCGCGGGAAGACGGGCATCAGTCCCCGCGAGGATGACATGAACGTGATCCAGCGCCTGCGCGAGGCTCTACCCGGCGACGTGGCGCTGTGGACCGAGTATCCCCTGACCGACGTCGCCTCGCAGTACGCCGACGGATGCCTGCAGTATTACTTCATTGAGCTAAACCAGACCTTCGCCCGCCGCTACAACCGCTCCGACCGCGCCGATGATCTCTTCATGGAGATGCCCCTGAACATCGGGCGCTTCGCCCTGACCCGGTACAGAACGTTCTGCCTGCCCGGATACATCGAAGCGAGCAACAAACCCAACCAGATGGACGCAGTGTTCGTCAACGGCGAGGTCTTCCACGAGGACACTTTTCGGATGCAGCATTCGCGCTTGCGTGCGAAAGTCAACCGTGCGTATGTTGTCAAGCATAAGTACACGGATTGCTTCAGCAGCGAGAACCCGACCCCGCGGGTGGAAACGGCCGCTTCGGGTCTCACCGCCAATCTCTTCCCGGGCACGAATCGCAACCTGTGGACAGTGTTTAACGGCCGGCCATCGACATACTCGGGGGTGGTCCTGACCGTGCCACACAAGCCAGGAATGAAGTATCGCGATGCCTGGAATGGGTTGCCACTCACACCGGTCGTCGAGGAGGGGATGGCGCTCATCTCACTCACACTAGACCCGCAACAGCCCGGCTGCGTGGTGCAAGACTGGAACCGGTGATCAGATCTTGCTTCGGAGGAACCCATCATGCGAACGAGAAAGATGGGAAGGTGATTTGTGGCATTTCTGAAGGCTGATTCGTGCCCGGACTACTTGATTTCCGACAGGGACAGACCATCGAACCAGGCCGGCTTTTTGGGATCGAAGTTGTAGAGGTAAATGGCGGAGGTGCGTGGGTTTGGATGGGTGGTGAATTCGATCTCCAGCGTTTCCCATTCTCCACTCCGCGTGCTGTTGAGCGCGGCTGACCGGACAAGCTTTGAGCCTTCCTCATACTCGATGATGTGGGCTCCGGCCCAGCCGTTCGCCGCTGCTGAGCGCTTGACCATGGCACGGAAGCGATACCGGCAGTTGGGTTTGACCGGAGTCAGCAGGCTAATGTGCTTGTGCGGCGCCGTGGTGGTATCGAGTTGAATGCATTGCTCTCCCTGCCCCGGATCCCCGGTAGATGGAGGGACGCCCCAGTAAACCAGCCGTCCATTTTCCACTTCCTCGAAATCCCCGTTCACCAGTGGCGGTGCCAGTACAGTCCACACGGACGCCTCGGCCCCATCGCAAGTGAGAGACACATCCGTACGTTCCCAGCGCCGCAGGCCCTTCAGGTGATCCGGATCCTCAAACTTGCGCACCTCGAAGCACGGAGAAACACGGGTCGTCGATTCACGGGGTGTGAAACCTCTGGGCCAGTTGGCATGGAGCCGCAACGATTCGGGTTTGCTGCCGTCGGGGAAGAACAAGCCTAACCGCAATCCGTCCTGTCCCGGCGACATGATCTGCTCCAGCCAGGCGACAACGGCCAGATCACGAGATGCTTGATTGACGATTACTGCCGCCGAAATGTCGTCTGCTGGTACGGCGATTCGCTGCACTCCATCGGCGCTGTGTTGGACCTCCGCGATCGTCCCGTCGAAGTGGAACAGATGCACTGTTCGGGCCCTGCCGATGGGGGTCAAGTCCACGTTCACCGTTACGCCTTCCACATGTTCCTCGTTGATCATGGTCACCGCGAGAATCCGGTTGTCCCCGTCGGTACGCAGAAAGGCCCGGGCCTGGACGCGCGGATCGGATACGGTCAGGCCAACCGTATCCTTGAAAACCGCCGGCCAATCGATGAACGGTTTGATCCGCTTGCGCAGTGCGATGATTTTCTTCACCTCCTGGTGGTACCCGTGGATGTCGAAGCGTTCACCATCCAGGAAGACCCTCCTGGCCTTCTGTGGCTGGGTTAGTTTCCAGGTCGTGTTGGAGAAGCCATCGACGCACAAATACTCGGGGAAGGTATAGCGGAACACATTCGGAGTGCGGGTGGCGCCGGACATCAGATGGAACCCGACCCACTGCCCGAGCACGTCGGAACACCCCTCGATAGCGCAGGAATAGTCCGGGTTCAGGCGACGTCCTTCACGGACCACGGTTTCCAGCACTCGGGCACTCCCGGCTGCCCAGTTGTTCTGGCCGTGGTGACCGTGACGCTCGTTGAAGCAACGGAACGGGCCGTTTCGCCCCATGACGTCCCAATAAAAACCATCAGCTCCGTACTCTTTGGCGTACACATCGACGGCCCAACGCCGCATCCACTCCTGCCAGCCTGGAGCGCCCAGGCACATGATGCGGTGGGTCATGAAAGGGTGTTCGACAGGGGGCACCCCTCCCGATCTCGGCACGAGGGCGTTGTCGTAGTAGAAATCCAGCCCGGGAGGACGGTACGCTGTCGGCACATCGCGACGCCTGCCCGTACCGAAATTGTCTGATTCGGAATGGCTGGGCGTCCAGCGCTCGTAGAGGTAATAGAACATGACATGACCGCTGCGGTCGTGGATGTCTGCCACCGCACGCCGAAGTTCTTCGGGGGTACCGAATTTGGGACTTGGATACAGATAGCTCAGGGCGTGAACTTGTCGTGTCCCGGACTCATCGAACCACATGTTGTCGATTCCCTGGCCCTGAACGTGCAGGTAGTCGATCCCCATCCACTCGGCACTGCGGTAAACATCCGGGATACGGTGGAACGGGATCCCATTCTGGACGCCCATGAGCACCCAGCCATCGGCCCGGTGCAGCCAGTCCGGCACATCGGGCGGCTGCATCCAGCTCCTGGCCCAGGTACGGTAACGATCCGCCGAGGCATGCCAATCGCCATGGTGCACGGCCAGGACCGTTTCCGGAATGTCCAGCACCTCACCGGGGGCAACGACTATTTCCGTAGTCAGGGACAGGTCAAAACTCGGTCCGGGCGCGGGAAAAGCCGCGAGCACCGTTCCGGTCATCTTCTGACCATGGGTCGCCAGGTACACGCCTCCTTTTTCGCCCGAAAGGTCAAGCCAACCCATCACCCCCCGTCCGGGATACGTGGTGCGAATCCCCTTCGAAGAGATCGCGTTCTTGACGATCTGCCCGCAGATATCAGGATGGACAAGGGTCAAATTCGCGGGGTTCGCAGCCGGGCAGATGCCCTGTACAACGGGTAACTGAATGCTCAAAATCCGGTCGTCCGAACCATTCTTGATCCGACCGTTGAAATGCGCGGCCCCGTCCAGGGTCAGCAGAACATCGACCAGGATCGTCACTTCTCCGGCAACGGCTTTGAACTCGAATGCCGCATGATTCTTCCCTTTTACGTCGAGGCTGACAAGTCGGAACTCGGTGAAAGGAACATTTCCCACCCGGTTTCCATCGCCGACCAATGTCTCGATCCCAAATAGCGGCTGACGTTGGCCCAGGGGTGCGACTGTTTCGTTGGTGCCCAAATTCTCGATGCCGCAGAGGGCTCCGGTTTTACGACAGAACGACAGACGGAGTGGCCCATTTTCGAGCGCCACCCGTTCGGCTGCGGGACATTCGCCCAAATCCGGCCGACGAGTGACTTGCAGTTCGAGGTCGTCGAGAAAAAACTCGGTCGCGCCCCCGCCTTGGCTGAACCAGATGGTATAGAGAGCGTCTTTTGGGCAGCGCAGGGAGAGATCCACCCGGGTCCAGTCGGTGCCGGACAGCACCCAACGCCCCATGAAATACGTGGTGCCAACCCCGACAATCAAGTTCCGGCTGCTTGCAACGTTGTACCAAAAACTGACCGTCAGCCGATCTCCAGCGGCAAATTTACCAAGGACGCGGGATGTCCCCTCATAGTTCCCTCCCATGGTATCCAAATTGTCGGTCACCACCCGCAGTGAACGCATGCCGCGACAGGCGCGGGTGCTTTTCTCAACCGTGACAGGGGTGCCATAAGTATACCACGGCCCCAGTTCAGTCAGTTCCATGTCACCGTCTGCGAGTTCCGCACCGAAACACGGTAAACACGCCGCCAGCACCAGTGCCACGATCTGAACCGGAAAGTCTTTCATGGAACCTGCCTCTTTGTGTTGGTTACCAAAGTTCAGTAGAACTCAATCATGAAATAGTAGTCTACAGCCTGTTCTTGTCCGCAACCAGAACGACGGGACGGAGTTGTCCGTCTTCCTGAGCGACCGGACTCAACCCATGACGTGTATATCGGCGTGG
>JAGLDW010000385.1 GCA_023145395.1 Lentisphaeria bacterium
GATGTTCACGATCGGGAAGAACTTGACCGTTTTCTCCGTGGAGATGTTGATCAGCCCAATCTGCACACCACCCAGTCTTCTGCAGTAGTTGAACACGCCGATCTGCAGGCCGGCCACCTCGTCGCTGACGTTGACCAGTCCCACGGCGATGCCTTTCAGCGCTCCGTCGTTCCAGTTCACCACACCCGCCGAGAAACCAGTGACATCCTTTGCTCCGTTGAGCACGCCAATCCGGATTCCCTCGACTTTGTTCTCCACATAGTTGGCCACATTGACCTGAACACCCGTGATGTCGTCACAACCACTGAACACGCCGAGATCGACGCCGTTCACGCGATCGTTCCTGCCACACCAGAGATTCAGCTTAATTCCATCGATCATCGTGCTCCTGTCCGCAATCTGCACTTCGGGGATGATGGCAAGCTGCAGGGGGAACCAGCGTTGACTTGTCTTCTCTTCCGCTCCTTGCGCAAACACTTGGATTGTGGACGCGACAACCAGAAACGCAATCAGTGCTCTCTTCATCTAGAAATCTCCTTCATATTGACCACTCTGCCCAACATACTGATACACGGACAGCCAGGAACTATTCCCCGACATAGCAATTCTAATTTATGGCGCACGGCCTCATCTGCAAGTGCCCCAGCACGTTTTTGCCCTCATGCGATTCCTGTGTGTGTCGGCGAGTGCCAGGAGGGGATGGAGCAGGCGTCTCTGCGTGATCGTTCTCAGATCTCCAGGCAACGATGTCCGAAATCACTTTTTGCTCCGCTCTCGGTGCCGTGGTTGCGCGCTTTATTTGGCAAGAGTAGTGTCAGGGAGTCCATGGCCCAGAACGGCGGGCAGAGTTGCTGCGCCGCCCCTCAGGCTCCCCCGTGGGAGGCACGAGGGAGTATGGGAGAGGGACGAAGCGTCTTTGAGGAGACAGTGCATGTACAGGCTTTCGCCACCGACTGTCACCGTTTTCGAACGGTCGTTGGAGGATGTTCGCTCGGCACGCCGGGTCGAGCGTATGCTCAGTGCGCTGGGCCTCGACCTCGATTCGG
>JAGLDW010000386.1 GCA_023145395.1 Lentisphaeria bacterium
GCTGGGCGAGCACAGCGAACCCGCGCTTGTCTTCACGACACTTCGTTTTGGGGATGCTCCGGACCCATCCGGCGTCTTGGCGCAGTGCCCGCCGGGCACCCCCGCCTCGCTAATCCGCAATTTGCTTGGGCATGGCGGGCGCGCGGTGGCGCGCGAGGGCGTAAGCTCGGGCCGAGGCGTATGCCGGGCAAGAGTTCAGTTCGACACCATCTACGGTTGCCCTCACGGCTGCAAGTACTGCGGTGGCGGAAAGGTTGCCATCCTTTTCACCAACCTCGAGGAGTTCGTCGAGAAGCAAGTCATCCCCACGGCAGAAGCGGAGCCGTGGCAGAAGGTGTTCATGTACAATTCGTGTCTCTCCGACACGCCATGTTTCGAGCCGGAGTATGGTCTCTCGAAGCTGCTCGTCGACTACTACGCTTCGACGCGCGACCAGCACTACCTGATCCATACCAAGAGCGCAAATGTGGATTTTCTGTGCGAACTCGATCATCGCGGCCACACCATCGTGCTGTGGAGCCTCACCTGCGAGACGGCCGCGCGTTTTGTCGAATCCGGCACCGCTTCGCCCGAGGAGCGCATCGAGGCCGCACGCAAGTGCCAGGAGGCAGGCTACCCCATCCGTTTCAAGATCAAGCCCATCGTGCCCGTACGAGGCTGGCGGGACGAGTATCGCCGCATCATTGATTTGCTCTTCGAGCGGACCAGACCCGACAATGTGGGGCTGTTCATGCTCGCTTGGATGAATGTCCAGGAACTGAAATCGTGCATCGACGTGTCATTGCTTGATCCCCTGTACGTGAGAGCTTTGGAGGAGAGCGCTGAATCGATGAAGGGCGTGACCGCCGGCCCATTCCCGAACTGGGTTCGCGCCGAGGTCTACGGCTTCCTCCTTGACGAGATCCGCAGGCACGACAAGGACATCCCCGTCTTTCTGTGCACCGAATCTCCCGAGATGTGGCGTGAGTTCGCACCGCGACTGGGAGTCGATCCGAGCAACTATGTGTGTGGTTGCGGCCCGCAGTGTCCACCCGGATTGGAGCGACTGCAGGGCGACATACAGGTTCCGACAGAGGTGCGGGCGTAGGCACTCAGACATGTTCCACGGCGGCAGATGCCGACCCTTGGTCTTACTTGGAGAAACCATGAGAAAATCACAAATGCCGTATCTTGTCGGTGTCGCCAAATGCGATATTACCCCCCCGGTTGGCATTCGGCTCTGCGGGTTCGCGGCCCGGACCGAGCCTTCCACCGGAGTGTACGATCCTCTTCAGGCCGTGGCGACGGTCATAGACGACGGCCGGGCCGCAATGGTGATCATCGCGGCCGACCTCCTTGGCTTCTACGACCGCTGCGAGCCCGTGCGGGAGGCGCTGAGCCAAGCGCTGTCTCTCCCGGAGGCGAACATTGTCCTGGCCGGATCGCACACGCATTGCGGACCGCATATCCGCGAGTTCGACCGGCCCCGCCTCGGCCCGCCAGACCCTGCCTACCTCGCGCTCCTGACGGAACGGGTGGTGGAAGCCGCCCGCGTCGCCTGGGAGACCCGGTCCGAGGCGCGGCTACAGGTCGGCGTCGGGCAGTGCGACTTTGCCGTTTCACGCCGCCGTCTCGGGTCCGATGGCCTCGTGCAGTGGGGACCGGACAAGAATGGTGCCTGCGACCACGAAGTCCCCGTCCTGACCGCCTCGAATGCCTCCGGCGAACTCTTCGCCATTCTCTACAACTACGCGTGCCATCCCACTAGCCGCGCCGGGCTCCTCGTCGGTGGCGACTACGTTGGTCTTGCCCACGATCGAATCGCAGCCCATTTCCCCGATGCAGTTGCCGGCTTTCTCCAGGGCTGCGGCGCCGACCAGAAACCGCTCCCGGTGGATCCTGACGCCACCAGTTTTGTGCCACGCGAAGTGGAGGAAGTCCGGTGGCTTGGCAACGACCTCGGCGATGCCGTGGCCAGTGTGATCCGGAGTGGAGAGATGCAGCAGATCTCCGGCCCGCTCACCATCCAAAGCCGCACGATTCAGCTCGAAACAGTGGCGCCCGACGTGGAGGAGGCCAAGCGCGTATTGGCGGGAGGTGACAAGCGACTGCGATCATGGGCTGAACGGCTGATTGACGCTGCGGAACATGGCATCGAACTGGACCGGCACGCCCCCTTCGAAATCCAGACTGTGACATTCGGCCGATCCCTCGCCATGATCACGCTCGCCGGCGAGATCACCGTGGAGCACGGGCTGCGCCTGAAACGCGAACTGGGGTCGATGTTTGAAAACGTGCTCGTCGTCGGCTACGCCAATCACCTCGCGGGCTACGTGCCTGTCGAACGCCAGATTCCCGAAGGAGGCTACTGCGTCGATTGGGCCAATCGTTTTCACGGGCGCCCGGGCCGCTGGGTGGATGAGACCGAGCAGCAAATCCACACCGCAATACACGAGATGCTCGAGCACCTCAAGAACTGATTCCGCCCCCATTGGCCTTGTGCCGGTGGAGTGATAGATTGGCGCGAAGACCATTCATTCATGGAGACAGACAGCGATGAAATATAGCGTTCATTCGGGTTTGATGCGGTGGTGGAGTATGCGTCTGTCCCTCGTCCTGGCGGGAGGTGTCATGATGATCACGAGTGTATCTGGAGACACGATTGATTGGGGCAAGTCCCATCCTGTCCTGACCTATGGTGGGGATGTGCGCCGCCTGACGAGGAACGTCAAGCATCTCACCGGATTGTCGGAGGCGGAATTGCGGAAGCGCTGGAGTGATCCAGCACGCGAAAAGGAAGGCGCCCTGGCCGTGCGTTCGTCCTTTGGCCTGTGGCAGGCGACCGGTGATGCCAAGTGGCGCGAGACCGGAGCACGGCTCTGCATTGCGGCGCTGAGGGACTTGCACTCGGTGTCCACGAAGAGTCTTTGCCAGCGCATCGATGAACGCGGCATCAAGAACCCGGACCATTTTCTGTTGCGCGATGCGTGTCTTCTCTACGCATTTCACTTTCGTCTGACGCAGGATGCGGAGTCCGCAGAGCGGGCAGGCGCTCTGTTGGCGCGTTTTTCCGAGGCCATTCCGAACTGGCGGATCTACGTGCCTCACTATGGCGCGGACAAATGGTCGCGCGAGTGCCCGCAGACAACCGAGGGCTTCTACAAGGACTGGGACGCCACGGGTCTCTGGGGCACGTGGATCTACCTGGATCTCGATGCGGCGACCCCCTTGCTGGAGGCGTACGATCTCATCTACGACAGTGGCGTTCTGCAAGCGAACGAAACGTTGGGAAGCGTGGAGGGAATGCTTCGGCGGCATGTCCAAGTCCAACGAAACTACGGGCGTGTGCTCAGCAATATGGATGGCGTTCAGATTCGCGGGATTCTGCGTTTTGCCAACGTCCTTCGCGAGCCGGAATGGGTGCATTTCTGCGCCAAGTGGGTGGCGGATATCTACAAGACGCAATTCTACGCCGATGGCTGGTGGCACGAGGGGACGCCTTCTTATCACAAGCAGATTCATCACAACCTGCAGGGCACGGTCAAACGCCATCTTCAAGGGTACTCGGACCCACCGGGGTTTGTGAGTCAGCAGGATGGAGCGCACTACGAAAACTTGGATTTCGCGACCATTGTGGGAGGGGCGCTCGACCGTGCCGACGCAGCGCTCAGAGACATCCAGCAACCGAACCGCATCTGCCAGGTGCTGAACGACACCGCGTTCCCCCAGCCAGTCTGGTGGGCGCCGCCGATGGAGCAGGCGACCTCCCTCCTGTTCGGGTGCATGGGACACGCGATTCTGGGAACCGGCTCGGGCAAGGGCAACATGGTCCAGGCCTCCCTGAGTTTCGGCGGCACGCATGGACATGAACACTTCGACTGCCTGAGCATGACGCTTTTTGCCAAAGGCCATGAACTGATCTCGGAAACGCGCTATCGACCACAGGGGATCTCGAACACCACGCGTGAGTGGCATGGGATGACGGCTGGGCATGTGACCGTAGTCGTGGATGGGATGGATCAGGCGGACCGCCAAAGCGCCGCAGCACAGGGGACGCCCTACCGACGCGAACGACAGCCTGAGGACGCCATCCCGGGAGTTCCCGACTGGCACTACCGCTGGCAGGGGCATGGCAACGCGCTCAACGATGGCAAGCTGCGCCTGTTCAACGCCGATTTCGAGATGGTCCAGGTCGTGGAGGCCGACGGCGAGCGTGCATACGGCGGGCTGGTGGAACTGGAAGCGTACCGGCGAACAATCCTGCTGGTGAAGATCAATGAGGAAGACACCTACGTGGTTGATGTGTTTCGGGTCAAAGGAGGCAAGACGCACGACTACATGCTGCACTCGTGCCTGGATGTGCCTCACAAGCTCGAGATGTCCATACCGCTCAAACCTGTTGGCGAACCTGGCGCCGTCCTGCACAAGTACATCGGCAGTCTGCGGAATGCGCGGACGGACGGGCCCTGGCAGGCGACGTTCGCCATGAAGGATGGCAATATGGGCCTACGAACTTTCATGCTGGCCCAGAAAGGCACGGAAATCATTGCCGGAGACGCACCTGCGATGCGGCGCGAGGGAACCGCTCCCTTCCTGGCAGTCCGTCAACACGATGGGGAAAGCATCTTCGTGGCGGTTCACCATCCCTTCACGCAGAACTCGCTCGTCCGAAGTGTCGAAGCTGTCTCCCTTAAGGGGGGAGCGTCGGACGGCGTTGCCATCCGCATCGTTCTCCCGAATGCCGTGGACACGGTTTTCGTGTCGCAGGGAGCGACGGGACACTTGGCCAGCGCTGACGGGAAAACAGAACTGCGGGGACACATTGGGCACGTTCGCCAGGCGGCAGACGGAAAAGGCTGGCTCTACGCCGTGGACGCCGAACGCCTGCAACACGGAGAAAATGTCACTGGAGGCAGCGGCTATGCCGGAATGATCTCCGCGACGCTCCGGGTGGAGGCTGGCGCCGACCGCAACGCGTTTCTCACGGATACGAAAATTCCACTTGGAGACGATCTGGCCGGACACACGCTGATGATCGACGAGGGGGGAGTGCTGGTGCAAAGCTTCACCATCGCGCGCATCTCGAGAATCGATGGCAAGACTGCGATCGAGGTCGCCGTCGAGCCCGGCATGACGATCACACCGGGATTGATCAAGCTCGAGTACTACCCGGGATGGGGAATCCGAGGCAAAGCCCGTTTCCGGATTGCAGGTGCTGCGCTGACGCGCTGAGGAACGCCTGGGGAGTCCGCAAGTTGCCCTTGCGGAGTTTGCAGTGCG
>JAGLDW010000387.1 GCA_023145395.1 Lentisphaeria bacterium
ACGCAAAGTGATAACGGTGGGAGGACGTCTAGGCTCTTACAGCGAAATGAAAAACCACGTCTTTTGGGTGCGGTTGCTTACTTTCCCTGCTCTGCCCCTCTGCGCCTTTGTCTTGCGGAGTTCGCAGGGCATGGCTCGCCGGGAGTCTCGCCCTCCATGGATTGTGCCGTTCGCAGGGCACGGCCGCTGTGGACATCGGCCCTCCATGGATCGCGTCTTTGCGCCTTTGCGTTGAGTTCTTCTGTCCTGATCATTCGTGTCTATTTGTGTTCATTCGTGGTTCTTGTCCCTCCGAGGCTCTATCAATCCCGGATGCGGAAGGCAGTGCTAGCCCGGAGTGGCGCCTCCTCCAGGAACAGTGCTCTCACACGCGCGGTGGGGATTGCTTTCCCATAGATGCGGAAGTCGCCGATGAGCCCTTGGAACGGCTTGTGTGCCGAAGGAATGACGATGTCGCTGTCGCCGCCATTGAGCCCTTGCGTCATGGTCTTCGGGATGGTCTGGCGACCGTCCAGTTTGCCGTTGAGATACCAGCGCACCTCCCGGTCCTTGCGATCGACCACGGCGACCAGGTGACTCCAGGCATCGGTCGCAATGGACGTCGTAGTTTTCGCCCGCGCGGTTCGGCCGGCACCCCGGCCCTCGCCCAGCACGAGTTCCGCCTGGCCCGTGTCAAGCAAGTTGATCACCCACCAGTTCTTCGGGAATGCCTCCTTCCCGAGCAGTCGCACCCCGTGCGCGTCTATCTTCACCCAGAGTGCCAGAGTGAAGCTCTCGTTGCCGAACCGCAAGTGCGGCGCATCTGGGATCAGGGCGGCGCTGGGGGTGCCTGCAGCCACGAGGCAGGTCCCGAAATCACCTGTCCCCCAGTTGCCAGACACCTCGGCGTCATGCCCGCGTCCGGAGCAGTCTCTCGCCAGCGGACCGACACCTTCGTCAAACCGCCACCGCCCCAGGAGCCCCTCTTCCGCAGCGATCTTGACCCGCGGCAGCGTCACGGCCCATGCGGCCGCTGTCAGGGGAGTGCCTGCCCGCCCCGAAGCCGCAGCCCACAGGCAGAGGACTTGGCCATCCGTCAAAGTCAGATACAGGTTGCCTGCGGCCGCCGCCATGCCGTCCCAAACCGGTGCGCTGGGAAGCGCCATCTCGGCAAGCACCTGTCCATCGGCGGGCGAAACTGCCAGCAGCATGCCCTTGGCCTTGCCCGCGAG
>JAGLDW010000388.1 GCA_023145395.1 Lentisphaeria bacterium
GCTGGGGACATCGGCCCTCCAGGATGTGCGCTGTTCGCTAGCCATCCCAGCGCCGCTTTGCTGTTGCGTGAGTTACTCCGCCGGCTCTGCCGGTGCTTTGGCGGGGGCTTGGATGTCCGATTGCTGCGCGAGCTTTGGCACATAGAGCTCCAGCCCGATAGTCTCCTTCTGGTAGGGGATCCTGGCGGCGATCTGGTTCATGCGGTTGCGACAGGCATCGGTGTAGGACGAGTCCGGGTACCTGCGGAGGACATCCTTGTAGATGCGCAGGGCGTCTTTGGACTGTCTTTTTGCGTAGGCTTTCTCCGCCGCGAAGAAGCCTGCGGCCGGGGCGAACACGGTGTGGTGATGGGTGCCGTACCATTGGCGTATGATTCCTGGCTCGGAGCGCTCTTTGGCCTTCTCGAAGCCGGCCTGCATTCTGGTTTTTCGGTGCTCGAAACGGGCTTTGAGCTTGTCGCGTTGCTTGAGTAGTTCGTCCAGCTTGGCTTTCAGCTCCGCAGCGCCCTCCCCTGTGAGCGTCGTGTCGTCTCTCAGCGCGGTGACGCGGTGCACCAGTTTCTTGTGAGTGCGGCTCAACGCGGTGGCCTCGGGATCCAGGTCTTTCACCGTGAGATCCACCCCCCGTAGCTTGGCCGTGAGTGTCTCCCGCTCCTTCACTAGGACGTTGATTGCCTTGGTGCGCAATTTTTGTTCGTTACTGATCTCCTCTCTGCGCAGGTCCACATCCTCCTGGATCTTGACCAGTCCGGCGGGTTTGCGCTTCCCCACCTTGGCCATGTTCTCCTTATCGGTTTTCACGCCAAGAAGAAGAGCGGCCAGAACGCCGAGGACCACCAGCCAGCCGAATACCGCGATGACGAGTCCCGCAACACTTGTCTGAGTGCGTGGAGCCACGGCCGAGCGGGCTGTGCGGCCCCTGCCCGGACGTTGTTGCCCGCCCCCTCCGGATCTGCCGGATGTCTTGAGTTTAACCATTTTGCTGTCCGTCCCAATTTCAGGCTAGTGCCGTGTCACACGCAAAACGACACTAGTCCACTTCCGATTTTTCGGTCACCATGCCGATGAGGAGCTTCCAGTATTCCACGTGGTGCTCCCCTTTGGTGATGCGGGCTTGCAGTTCCTGGATGTCTTCCATGTTCAATTTCTGCTTGTCGGAGGTGGTGTCTTTCACCTCTTGCAGCTTCTCGGTGGAGATGGTGAGGTTGTCGATGGTTCCCTTGAGGGAGTCGCGCCTGCTCTCCGAGGATATGACCTGGGCGCGGAGTCTCTCTGTTTTCCTTGTTTCGTCGGCCCACCGCACGCGGAGCCTTTCGATCTTCTCGTCCTCTCGATCGAGAATGGCCTTGGCATCGCCGCGCTCGCCCGCGAGAAAGGTGTCGATCTCCTGTCTGCACTTCGCCAGTTTCTTTGCCTCCGTGTTGTGCATCAGCACAAAGACGAGTCCGAGGACGATCGCGAAGACGTATCCAATGTATTTCATTGCCTGTTTCCTGTGCGTCTGTCTATGGTTCGTCCGCGGATTGCTCCGCTTCCGCTTTTTCCTGGGCGCCCTCTTCGGCTTGGGCCTCTTGTGTCTCTGGCTCCACTTGGGGTGTATCCAGGGAAAGGTCCTGGGTCTTCATCTTGATTCTGTCGAGTTTGCGTTTTGGATTGTCGGATTCGTCCTCCCAGAGATCCCATTTGAGTGCCAGCACGTAGGCGCGCCGAGCTTCCTCGTCCAAGTCGTTCTGCTCCAGGCTGTCCGCCCATCTGTTGATGGTGGCGCCGACATCGTGGTAGGTGGGTTTGCCATCTTTTTCCGGAATGGCCTCGAGTTCGGCGAGCACCGTTTCATTGCCGTCGTTGGAGAAGGTGAAGGCGCGGAAGACGGCGATCGTGCAGGCGGAGGGCATGCTCCCGGGCCGGTTGTCCTCTGTGACCTTGCCGGACCGCAACAGTGCCAGTGAACTGTCAAAGGCTTTTCTAGCTTTGTCCAATCGTCTGATTTTCAGGTACATGCGCCCTTTGTAGTAGTCTGCCGCAGCGGCGTGGCCTGGATGATCTTCCCCTACCTTCTTACGGAATTTGCGTGTCTGTCTGATGAAGTCCCGGTGTTCCTTGCGTGTTTTTTTCGTCCGGCTGGGGGGGAGGGCGACCGCCAGGAAGAAGTCCTTGCGCAATCGGCTGTAGGCGCGCTTTTGCCCGGGAGTCAGCGGCTTGGCGAAAGCAACGGATATCCCGAGTATGCAGATCAGAAATAGGGCGAGGCTTTTGGGTGCCATCGGTATTCTGTCCATGATACTGATCCCCGGCGGAGATGACGATATGCACTCTACTGGAGTGCTAGGCACCATGCAAGCTGGGATCTCGCCCGTGGCGTGCACGCGGTGCGGAGTTCACTGTTTCCTGGGGAAGAGCGGGTTGGTCCAGGCGTGGTGTCCTTCCTCGTCCTCAATTTCCAGCCGTACGTAGCCGGGGTTGGCAGGCAGCTTGAAGCGAGCTTCCGTGAGCACTTCGCCGGAGGGCGCCTGGATGCGACGTCCGCAGCTTCCCTGACAGCGGAAGTTGACCTCCCGGACCGGAGAAAACTTGGCTTCCACTTCTCCGTCCCGGATCCGGAAGTCCTCGATCACGGGACCGCTGGTGGCGTAGTAGCTGCCAGTGCGGATGGCATCCATGACCGCATCGACATCGAGCGTCTCGGCGCGCACCATGGTCCATCCGCCAAAGAGGTCGTCATTCGCGTGGGTGTCGTCGACGGCGACGGCGGGAAGCCTGCGCCCCGCCTGTAGCAGGCTGTCCCAGATGACGGAGCTACTGGCCTTGCCGATTCGTCCGCAGGTGGAGTTGTAGACTTCCATTCCGACAAGGTTCTCCAGCGCCAGAATCTGGGGAATGGTTCGGCCACACCAGTAGGGATGTGCGCAGATGACTTCGCCGCCAGCTTCGCGGACCTGCTGGATGAACGTATTGGCGTCCGTGTCTGGCGAGTGGTCAAAATCCTGTGGGATATTGAGGCAGACAAGATGGTAGAGGGGCCCGCCCGGGCAAGGGGGGTGCGCCTCCATGCTGCAGAGCAGAAGCATGTCTCCGGCGTCTAGGGTGTCCGTCTGGGTGACCATGCGGTGATCAGTGATGGCGAGAATATCGTATCCGGCTTCGCGGTACTGATTAACGCGGGCCTGAGGTTCTTCGCGGCCGTCCGAGTTGGTGGTGTGTGTGTGCAGATTGGCCCGGAACCAGGTCCCGGGTTGCTCGAAAGGATTTTTGTTTGGCATGGGAGATTGTTCCTCCAGGTGTTTGCGAGTGATGCGAGCCGATTGTTCTAAACCTAGACCGCAGGAGTCGATGATGCGAATGGTGGTGCGGGACGTCCCGGACCGCGATTGTCGGTAACCACCCTCGGTCCCGGAGGTCCCGAGCCACAATGCGAAGCGAGATCCGACGGTGGTGCGTTGCGTTCCCGCTCTTCGCCCCCCTCGCTGGAGTTGGCGTATAGTATGGACATTATTCAGACAGGAGAGGTTCGGGCATGCAAACCGACTACGACGCCATTATCATCGGAGCTGGGCTTTCCGGGATCGCCGCGGGAATCCGGCTTGCCCACTACGGTCAACGTGTCCTTATTCTGGAGCGGCATGCTCTCCCCGGGGGGCTGAACTCCTACTATCCCCACAACGGGGAGTGGTTCGACGTCGGATTGCATGCGATGACCAACTACGTGGCGGGTAGTCGCGACCGACGGGCTCCCTTCAACCGCCTGCTTCGGCAGCTGCGCATTCGCCATGAAGAATTGGACATGGTGCCCCAGAGACACTCGAAGATCACCTTTCCGGGGCGGGAGCTATCCTTCACGAACGATTTCGATGATATGCGCTCCGAGGTGGCGCGTCTTTTCCCGGATCAAGTCGAAGGTTTTGATGGTTTGGCGGAGGCTGTGCGGAACACCGATTCATTGGCGCTGGATGCCGAGCCCAGGTCGGCGCGCGAAGTGGTCGGCGGCTTCCTCGGCGACAGCGTGCTGGCGGACATGCTGTTCTGTCCACTGATGTTCTACGGCAATGCCGATGAGCATGACATGGAGTTCAACCAGTTCTGCATCATGTTTCAGAGCGTGTTTCTGGAGGGTTTCTGGCGTCCCCGCAGTGGCATGCGCCCCTTCATCGGCAACCTGCTGAAGCGCTACGAGCAATGCGGGGGAGAGATTCGATTGCGTTGCGGAGTCCGCAGTCTGGAGGAGCAGTCGGGCGACGGGCTGCTGGTCACGCCCGACAAAGGCGCCGTGCTCACCGCGCGACGCGTGCTCTCCTGTGCGGGATACCTGGAGACGCTGGCGCTCTTGCGCCCCGTCCCCAGCACGGCAGCATCCCATCCCGAGGGGAAACTGGGATATGTGGAGAGCATTTTCACACTCGACTGCCCCCCGGCGGAACTGGGCTTTGAAGACACTATCACCTTTTTCTGCGAGCAGGATCGGTTCGTGTATGGCCGACCGGACGACGCGGTGGATTTTCGAAGTGGTGTTCTCTGCGTGCCCGGAAATTTTCTGGAGGGTGAGAGTTGCACGGGGAACAGACAGCTGCGCATGACCCATCTGGCCAATCCGCACGTCTGGGCGGAGTTTGACGCGGAGGCATACGCGGCGCGCAAGCGGGAGACCGTCGAGCGGCAGCGGGCTTCTCTGGAGGCGCAGGCTCCCGGTTTTGGGAAACACATTCTGGATGTGGACATGTTTACGCCGCGCACTGTGAAGAAGTTCACCGGGCACCGAAACGGCTCGATCTACGGGTCGCCTCTCAAGCACCGGGATGGACGGACACCGGGTCGCAATGTGTTTGTCTGCGGCACGGATCAGGGGTTTCTCGGCATTGTCGGTTCCATGCTCAGCGGCGTCAGCATGGCCAACCTGCACCTGCTGATCAACTAGGGATTCGATACGCCACCGCCGAAAGGGCAGTGGTGGCGTGCCCGAGT
>JAGLDW010000389.1 GCA_023145395.1 Lentisphaeria bacterium
GTCTTCTCACCGACGAGCGAGGCTGCCCGGTATCGGTTGACGTTTACCCTGGGAACACGGCCGATGCATCGACACTCGTTCCCCAAGCACAGAAGGTGCGAGAGGAGTTTGGACTTGATCGTCTGGTGCTGGTTGGCGATCGGGGAATGATCTCGTCGAAGCAGATCGAGCAACTGAAGGAGATGGGCGATGTTGATTGGATCAGTGCGCTGAGAAACGGACAGATCCGCAAACTGTTGGAGGGTGGGACGATCGAGTTGAGTTTGTTCGACGAACGGGATCTGTGCGAGGTGACGCATGCCGACTTCCCAGGGGAGCGGCTGGTAGTCTGCCGCAATCCGCTGATGGCCGAGCGACGGGCCCTCACACGACAGTCACTGATCGAAGCGACGATTGCAGAGTTGGAGAAGGTACGCGGGATGGTGGCTCGTGGTCGTCTCACAGGGAAAGAGAAGATCGGAGTGCGTGTTGGACGGGTAGTGAACAAGTACAAGATGGCCAAGCATATCCATCTCGACATCGAAGAGGACTCGTTCGAGTACCGTGTGCTGGTGGAGGGCGTGAAGGCAGAGGCAGCGATGGACGGGTTGTATGTGATCCGGACCAGTTTGTCTGAAGATCGGATGTCGGCAGAGGACGCCGTGCGTCGCTACAAGGATCTGTCAAAGGTGGAGAGAGCGTTTCGATCGCTGAAGTCAATCGACCTCAGAGTGCGTCCCATCTACCACCATCTGGAGAAGCGAGTGCGCGCACACATTTTCCTGTGCATGCTGGCTTACTACGTAGAGTGGCACATGAAGGAAGCCTGGCGAGAGTTGTTGTTCAGTGATGAAGAGCAAGAGAAGGACCGTGATCCAGTTGCGCCAGCAAAACGATCAGCCAAGGCGCTGAAGAAGGTTCATGGCAAGAGATTGGAAGACGGCACACAGGTGCACAGCTTCCGTACATTGCTGGCAAGTCTCAGCACGATCGTGCGAAACACCTGTCGCCGTCAGGGGGCAGGGTCGCAGGAATCCAGCTTCGCGATGTTGACGAGAGCCAGCGCTGAGCAGAAACGAGCGCTCGCGCTGATCGATACGATCACCGTGTAGG
>JAGLDW010000039.1 GCA_023145395.1 Lentisphaeria bacterium
GATCGACTGCCTTTCCGATGTCGTGAAGCAGAC
This sequence comes from Lentisphaeria bacterium, assembly GCA_023145395.1. Taxonomy (GTDB): domain Bacteria; phylum Verrucomicrobiota; class Lentisphaeria; order Oligosphaerales; family Lenti-02; genus JAGLDW01. Next base: position 34 of record JAGLDW010000039.1, read on the forward strand.
CCGCTCGGCGCGCTTTACGTTCGTCCAGACCCAGTTGCGCAGCTATGAGCCCCATCATGGACGAGACCTCGACGGAGTGTTTCAAGACATTCTGAGAATAACTGAACCGAAACTTAAGAGTGCCCAGCAGTCGGACGATGTTCTTGCCAACTCGTCCCACATTGATCTGCTCAACCACTTCCTGCCCGGCTTTCATCACTTCTGTCTCAACCTCTTTTCGGACTTTTTCGACCATTTCCTCAATTCTGCTAGGGTGAATGCGCCCGTCGGAAACGAGCCGAAGCATTGCCTGTCGCGCCACCTCTTTGCGAATGGGGTCAAAGCAGGAAATGACTACCGCTTCGGGTGTGTCATCGATCAGGACACTTGCCCCCGTAGCTGCCTCAATCGCACGTATATTCCGTCCTTCACGCCCGATAATACGCCCCTTCATCTCGTCATTTGGCAATGGTATTGTGGCGGTTGTCCGCTCGTATGTGCATTCTCCCGCGTATCTCTGCATGGCGGTGACCATGATCTCTGTGGCCTGCTCCTGCAGGCGTTGAGCACCTTCCTCCTGCGTGCGGCGAATGAGTGCCGCCTGTTCACTCTCCAACTGTTCGCCCAGTTGGTCAAGGAGCTGTTTCTTGGCTTCCTCTCTGCCCATGCCCGCGATGCGCTCAAGTTCGGTGATGCGTTTTTGCACCAGTTCGTTCAAGCGGCCCTTCTCTTCAGAGTTCTGTTCCGATTCTTGACGTGATTTGTCCTCCCGCTTTTCCAGTTCAACAATTCTCCTGTCAAGAAGGTCCGCCTTGCGTTCGATGTTCGTTTCCTTAGCCGAAAGCCGTTCTTCGAGCTTTTGCATCTCCCCACGTCTGCCCTTGGTCGAACTCTCAAACTCGTCTCTGACTTTGATGAGTTCCTCTTTTGCCTCGATCTTACCGTCTTTGATGATCTGTTCGGCCTCGGCTCTTGCCTGGCGACTAACACCTTTGGCATCGGCCATCGCGGCTCGATGACGCAGAGTAAGAATGGCGAAACCGATGATGGTGCCTAGCGCCAACATCAGCGGTGGAAGCACCATTTGTGTCCAATCCGCTGCGGCAAAAACTAGAATGTTCGAAGTCTCCAACATGTTCTGTATCCTTTTGGTTCCTGTTCGGCACTATGCCTCGCAGGTGCATTTCGTGATTTTCTCTTCCGTCACCAGCCAATTCATCCGCACATCATGTTTTTCGCGCGGCAGTTTTTCAACCACCCGCCACTGATGGGTCACACCAGTCAGTATGCCAGATGCATCTGCCAGCATGCGGTCGTAGTATCCTGCTCCCCTCCCCAGGCGCCCCCCCGTTCGGTCGAATGCCATGCCAGGAACAAGCCAAACCGTATCCGCAGAATCCCTTTGGTTCGGCGGTATGGGAGGAAGGCCTGGGCGAGGCTCATCGACCTCATAGAGCCCGGGGAACAAGTCGTGGTCCAGGTCTTTCACTAGAGAAAGTTCGTAGGCACCGAGCTTTTCAGAGTATCTAGGCAGAGCAACATCAACTCCGATTTCCAGAAGTGCCCGGATTGTTTTCCCCAAGTCCGGTTCATCGGGAAGACCACTGTAGGCGACGACGGTGGGCGCGTGCGTCAACACATGCCAGCCGGCAAGTGTCACAGCGATCTTGCAGTCTGCAAGGAGGCGCTCAGCAGTACTCTGGCGACAGATTAAGGACGCCATCTGTTCTCTGATTTCTGCCTTCTTCTCAGCGATGGTCCCCTTTTCCGACAACTGGAGGTTCTCCGTTCCCTTTGCGGCCAAGGCCAGCCAATGCAAATATAGTCCTTAGGTGATGGAACCGAGGAAGGGGGGAAGGCGAAGTTCTCGTTCTGCTGTGGGCTAGACCAAGTGCAAACACTTGGAGCAGAGACCGAATCCCTGAGGTGCTGATTCCACAACCACGCCACTTGGAACGAGGACCAGAAGTGCCCATCGCCAAGAATCCCTGCCTGGTTGCTCAGAACGTCTCCTCGCATGGGCAAGGAAACGATGGAAAAACATCAAGAACCGGTACCTGGAACACCCATAGCTCCCCTTGTCGGTACCATCTATATTATAAGTTCCACGCGTTATCAGTCTGCATGAAACATCCCCTAAAATACGACTCCCGGTTCGATAGTCAACGTATGGGCTGTGAAAAACGCGGCACGGGAGGATTGTGGTGTCCGGAGATGCGGGGAGTCCTGGGCAGAGTTCGGAGTGCCTGAAAATGTGGTGCGCCCGATCTGAATCCCCTCAGCCATCTAGTTTCTCAATTACTTTTCCTTGATCTCCAACACGCTTTTTTGGCGCGAAGTATTGCCATTGGTTGTGCTAGGTTGCATATTGAGTCCGTAAGCCGTAGGCCAATAGGGAACGTATGCCTCAATGAGCATTATTAAGAAGATCAAGTCCTTCCTGTCGAACGATATTGGCATTGATCTGGGCACTGCAAACACGCTGGTCTATGTGAGTGACCGCGGGATTGTTCTCAGCGAGCCGTCAGTGGTTGCCATTGAGGCGGAGACGAGCAAAGTCCTCGCGGTGGGGACGGAGGCCAAAAGGATGCTGGGCCGCACCCCTGGCAGTATCCAGGCAGTTAGGCCCATGAAGGACGGCGTGATCGCTGACTTTGCCATCACCGAGGCGATGTTGCGGCATTTCATTCAGAAGGTTGCCGGGCGGGGCAAGATGCGCCCGCCAAGGGTACTCATTGCCGTTCCCTCGGGTATCACCGAGGTGGAGACACGCGCAGTCAAGGAAAGCGCCCTCAACGCCGGTGCCCGTGAGGTCCATCTGGTGGAGGAACCAATGGCGGCGGCAATCGGTGTCGGAATCCCGGTTCAAGAACCGTCGGGAAACATGATTGTCGATATTGGTGGAGGAACGACTGAAGTGGCGGTCATTTCGCTGGCGGGGATTGTGGAATGGCGTAGTATCAGGCAGGGCGGCGACTCGATGGATCAGGCGATTGTGCAGTATTTAAAGCGTGCCTACAGCCTGCTGATAGGGGAGCGTACAGCCGAGCAAATAAAGATCGACATTGGTAGCGCCTACAAACTTGAGCCTCCCCTCAGCATGGATGTCAAGGGCCGAGACCTAATGGGAGGATTGCCGAAGACTGTGAGCATTACCTCGGAAGAGATTAGAGAGGCTCTCATGGAACCTGTCACTCGGATCGTGGAGGCTGTCCGCATGAGCTTGGAGCGGTGTCCTCCGGAGCTGTCAGCCGACCTGATCGATCACGGCATCGTTCTCGCTGGCGGCGGTGCTCTGTTGCGAGGACTCGACCGGCTCCTTTCCGAGGAGACTGGGTTGCCGGTAAATGTGGCAGATGACTGTCTCACGGCCGTTGCTCTTGGCACGGGGAAGGTGCTTGAGGAGATGGATACCCTTTCTCGGACTGTGCAGTCCAGTGCCAAACGCTCGAGAAAGTAGCTTTTTCTTTTCCGCTCTAATGCTCCGCGGAAAGCCACACTGGGGCACAGACTCCATAGGGAAGTGCCTGCTTCGGCATTCTCTCGATGCGGAGGAAAAGTGTCTGTTCATCGGCCTCGACGAGGGCGTTTGAGAGCAGTGCGCGAAACGTCCCGCTCAGAATGCTTGCTCCCGGTGCGGGCTCCAAGACGAGTTGATGACCATTGAGAAAAAGAGCTGACTGCCCTCCCACCGCTCGGAAGTTGACAAACAGTGTGCGTGCTCGGAGTCGAGTTGGCGTATACATGACATGCGCTGCCCATTGAACGTGTGCCTCTGATTTAGGGCGGTTCTGTTCGTCCCACGACCGATCTAGAGACACTTCTTCCCACTGATCGTTTTCGAAGAGCCTCGTCTTGGGAGTTGTCCACCACTTTTTCGTCACCCCGCAGTTGTCTGGATCGGATCGCCAGAGCCAGCGCATGGGGAGGCGGGAGACTGGGACACTCGTCTCGAAGAAGCGTAGATACTCCTGGCCCGCAGGGTCTCCCTGTCTCGATTCCGAATGCCAAAGGGCCCCGAGTGACAAGGGGAATGTGGTGCCCAGGAGTCTCCTCATGCTCGCAAGGCGTCGTGGCGCATCGAGACTTCGAAGCAGACTCGGGCTCGTGACATGGCTTGCTTCCAGAGCACTTCGGGATTGGTCCATCAGCACTCGGTGTTCCTGTAGTGCAACAAGGTACTGCACTTTCCGTGAAACAGTGCTTTCCGCTGCTTCGCAGTCCAGTGCGTTCTGTAGGTGGCCGAGGCCCATGACATCCGCTTGATACATTGTCTGTGGGAGGAGAGCTGGATTCTGCTTGTTCGCATTGCACCTGGCATCCAGATAGTGACTCACCTCACCGGCTGCTTTCCCGAACGCAGAGACAAACTCTCTGCGTGTGCCGGGGAGTTTCACCCGTCGGTCCCCTAGCAGGCGGGCTAAGGCGTAGGCTTCGTATGGATCATTCCAGAGCCAGACAGGATCGAATTGTGGTCTGGAAGATGGTTCCCCCATCCGCCTGTCTAGAGCTTGAAATACTTTTCGTGTGTTTCCGAACCAAGGGAGTAATGCCACCAGCGGCGTGTGTGGGTCGTGGGAGGGCAGAAGCCGGCAACCAAGGCGTTGAAGCCATATCTTCGTTTCCATGAGGCTCGTTTTTTCTCCCTCCATTCCAGCGGAAATTGTCACTGTCTGAGCATTTGGCACTGAGTGTTTGCCTTGCGGTACACTGAGCGAACTTCTTCTTGGACAGTAGGTGCCCGTTGGTCCTGGCCAGAGCCAGGTTCCTCCACATTCCGTCATGATGAAGCGGCACACGACACTGTGAAGAGACTGCCCATCGATCGCTCTGAAAGACATGCCATCTTCCATGCCTATGTATGAGCCTTCCAGGTCATCCGTATCACTAGCTAGCTCAAGCTGAAGAATGTATGTGGCGTTTCTTCTCGGGCGCGCCTGGAGTTCGGGGATGGGATGGCCGAATGCTTTGGTCAAGTATTCGGAAAGCTCGCGGACTGCTTCCCGTCCGGCATTGTTGCTGGGGGCCACGATGGCAAGACGGGATGACTCGACCTGCAGTTGCCTGCGAGGAAGCAGTGCGCAACCACTGATCAGAAGGGCTAGGGCGCAGGACGCGACGGGAAGGAACTTCATGGCGTTGCAATCGGGTTAGCGCACAACGTGTTCATTGAGAAAGGACAAACTCGGCCAGATCCGCGATCTCTTTTTCGGACAGGTTGCTGGTGACCCCATGCGTGTCGCCCATGTTGTACTTGGTCAGGACCTCCAACATGGTTGCTGCACGCCCATCATAGAGAAACGGTGCTGTTCGCCAGTTCTCGATCAGTGTGGGTGTGTCGAACATGGCACCCTTGTGCCGCCCAAGACCGAGGCCAACATTGTACATTTTCTTGTCTGTGAAGAGTGGTGCCGGATGGCACGATGCACAGGCAGCCTTCTTGAAAAGCTTCTTCCCCCTTCTGGCAGCTTTGCTGAGGCGTCCTCTGATCAAGTAGGGACTGGGAACAGGTTTCATGCTTTTCAGATAGGAATCGATGGCCCTTGCATCTTTTTCGGGGCGTTCGGAGAACTGGATGAATTTAAGGCCGGCTCGCACGGCGACTTCAGCCGATTCGCGGATCCCCGTGACCATCGCCCTTGGGGTCCTATGGGCGAGCAACATGTTCTTGGTCTGTTTTGGGTTCCCCATACCATCATTGAGCAGATCCCAATTCAGTCCATCCGCTCGTCCGTCCGGATGGCAACTTGCACAACTCTGCCACTTTTGAAAACAGTAGTTGGCATCGTTGAAGAACATTTCACCTCGGCGTTCCTCGCTCATTCCCTCCTTGGGACCAAGAGGTATGGAACGAGGGTGATGGACAATTTCGGCGGCTAGGTTGACGGTCCCAATGGTGTCCGTGAAGTATTCTGTTGTGTAGGCCGTCTTGCTCGCGATGGCGATGCTTCGCGGCCCGTTTCCTGCCAACTTGAGCCGTCGCTTGATGCCGACAAGGAAGCTTAGGTCATTCGGAACGTCAGAGGGGGAGGAGGTGACTTCTGTCACACGTTCCTTTCTGGAGGCCTTGACAAGGCGTTCATGCAAGGCCTGCGCGTCGATCACATGCAATTCGTGCGTGCCCGCCACAGCCACGCAAATGAATTCACCATCGGCTGTACATGCGACTCCCCACGGGTTTGCGGCGCCCAAATCCACGTCGTCTAGCAGAACGGTGTTAACGACGGCACCCTCGAGGGCGTCAATCACGGTCAGAGCGTTCGTATTCATCCATCCGCGTTCAAGCTGAGTGGTGGGCAGTTGGTATCTGGCGAGAATGTGCGTGGTGTACACATGCTTTCCATCCGCAGAGAGGCACATGCCCCGGAGGCTAGTGGAACCATTCGGCAGTGCCAGTTTGGAGATCTGTTCGTTCTTTTTCGTATCGATGATAGAAACCACCACTCCCGCATAGTTTCCGTTTGCCGCACCTTCTGGCAGGTGGTTGCCGACGAACAACCTGGAGCCGTCGGCTGAAAGGGCGGAGGCGATAGGCTCGCGAACCACGTTTATCGTGGCCAGAATCCCCTTTCGCGTAATGCTCATCACATTGTTGCTGAATCGATTGCATACGTACACCGTTTCTCCATCCGGGGAGAACAGTGGTGAACATGGCGTATGTCCCACTTGGATTTTCTCCGTCTTTCCGGAGTCGATATCCACAAATGCGAGCTTTCCTTCGGCTCCGCCGAGTGCGACCGCCAGTGTTTTTCCGTCCGGGGAGAGGGCAATGCCATTGACTGGTGATTTGAGCGGAAACACGTGGGTGACACTGCCTCTCTCCACGTCCATGACTGCAACCTGCCTGGCTCCTGTTTCGCCGATATAGAGGTGCGTGCCGCTGGAGGAAACCGCTAGGCAATTTGGTGCGAGTTCAGTCCGGGCTCCGCGCACTTGTGCGAGACAAGCAATTGCCATGCTCATGGCGATCTTGCGGGAGAAAGGAGCAAAACGCATGCTGGCCTCCTGTGAAAACGAATGGAGGGAGAGGCGGTGTGGGGAAACTAGCACGGAACAGAAGGCACTGAGAGCCACCAGAGAGGGTACCCTCGCAGGTGACTCTGAATTGTGGTCCGGGTCAGAGAAGGCGCACGAGCCAGTCCGCGTCATTCCTACATGGGAAATGCGTCTTCTTCCGCGTTCGCCTCTTCCTGCTTCTCCGGTTTCTCAGTCGTCTCGTCTTTCTTTTCCGCATCGGCCAAGTCTGGCTCGGCCACTTTGTAGAGGACTTGGACCAGTCTTGACTCTTCACCAAAAGAGTTGACCGCCGCGGCAAACACTCGTATTTTCCCTGACTTCGGGATGTACACGGAGAGCGGTTGTCCAGCGCGCGTGACAGGCAGAGACACACCGACACGGCTTAGGACAAGCTTAGAGTTTGTGTACTCGCATCGGCCTTCGAACACGGAACCCCACTTCCGCCGCCCAGCCGCGCGCATGCTTGCAACCGCCAGGAATGGATCCATGCTCTGAACCGACTCTCCCCCCTTTTGCACAATGCCAACCAAATGCCCGTGAGTGATATCCTGCATGGCCAAGTCGGTGCCCACCGCATAGATCCGCACCGACACACAAGCGGATGTGGTAGTGTCGACGCTGAATGTGAACCGTCCCTTGCGGACTGGTTCGACAGAAACATGAGGAGACTTCAAGTTGAACACAACTCTGTGTTCAAGTATGGGCATCGTCTCTAGAAACTCCGCTATGAATGCTGGTGAAGTTGGGCTGCTGTCCATGCTGTTCTGGACCCACAGTCCCTCTGGTGTCACGAGTTCTGCCATGATGAATCCATACGCCTGCCGAAGAGCCCGGTCGATCTGGACCTGGGTCGAGCGGCCCACTTGACCTCTGATCCGCCGCAGAACCGAAACAGCGCTACTGGTGGCGGCCAGCGAGAGGGTTGGGTCAATTCCCGTCAAATCACTTGGGATGCTGTTGTAGGCGAGCTTTGGCCATCCTCCAACCAATGTCCGCTTCCCATTCGTTTTTTCCCGTTGCTGAGAGAGAATCGTCTTTGCGATGGCCTCCGCGTGGGGCACTTTGTCATCCCCGGTGGAAAACCATGGGGTCTTGCGAGGCACCCGGTCCTTCCTCGACACACGTGCGCCACTGAAGAAACGGTCAAGAATCACGGAGGTCAAAGCGATGCTTGGAGCACGATTGCTATGTGTCCATAGTCCCGTTTTTTCATCTTGAGCTGCGCATACGGCACCGCGTAGCGCCCCGAGCCAGCCTGGCTCCAGTTCCGGCAGGAGTTGAAACATGGCCCCCTGGTGGTACCACGAGGCAAGCAGACTAGCACTTTGCATGAACTCGATTGCGGACACCTGCGAACAGTGTTTCACATACGCATCAACGGATGCTTTGCGAGTCATGTCAGGCACATTCAGGGCACCTCCCGCCTTTCCTTTGAGGAATGTCCACGGGTAGATGCGCCCCATCCCCCGACAGAGATGAAAGGAGAACTCGTCATAGCGTGGATTTGCTGCCATACTTCCTGTGTTTGGGTCTTGCCTTTCGTCCGGAGCATAGGTGTTTTCATCTGTGACGACTTCCCACGAAACGGTTGAGAACCAGGCGTCGCCACTCGTCGGGTTGTAGAGCTTGAGGTAGACGCCCTGTCCCCGGTACTCGCCCAGACCTTCCGCTTGGTCTCCCGTCAAAGTCCCTGCAGCGGCTTTCTCGGGCTCCGCAGTTCCTCCATCCTCCGTTGACTTGGTTGTGGACTCCCCCACGAAGATGTCCTCGTAGTAGCAGTGCCATGGGAAGGTGCCTCTTGTCTTCATTGTGCCTTTTCGCTCGTTGACACGTTGTCCGTCAACGCTGTTCTGCACCAAGTCGAAGCCCGGCGCCGACATCCAGGCCTCGCCACCTTTGCCAGTGCCCGCTCCCTTCATCCACACGAACACTCGCACCGTTTTTCCGATGAGCTGGCTGGTGCCAGAGAGAATCGGCTTCCGGAAGTAGAGAGTCTTCCCCGCCGGAATCCTGATGGCAGGCATGTCGCAGCGTTTGATCGGGGTGACGAGCGTCGCTTCGTTGTCCAGCCATTCTACAGCACCGCTGCCGCCAAGCATTTTCTTCCAGGACACCGGAGTCGCACAGGCATCAGTGACGCCGTGCATGTAGTAGAACCACAAGTCGTCCGGACGGTTCTCTTTTCGCTGTGCGGCTTTTGGAGGGGTGTCGTTGAGGATGGTGTGCTCCCCGCATGACACTCTGGCAAAGGGAGATTCGCTAGGCGCCACCTCGGGCTTGTCTGCCTCTACGGGCTTCTCCTCCTCCTCGGCGGCAAAGGGGTTTGCCTTGTCCTCGGCGGGTAGTTTCTTCGCTTTCCCCATCTCCGGCGGCGGCACCATCTCCCCCTCCATGGGCATGGGCGGTTCCTGTGCGACAAGGGAACATGTCACCAGAGACACGCAGAGCACGATGGCATAGGGGGCAAATATTGGTGCCATTTTCTGCAGTTGAAAAACGGAACGTCTCACAAAGGTCTCTAGGTGCCGCATGCCATCTCTCCGCCAGTGGTGGTTGACGCCGCTCAACCAATCATGCCCGATGCCCGGGCATACTTGAACAGGCCTCCCCCATCGATCACGTTCTTGGCCTCTCCCAGGGGAAGCAACTCAAATGTCTCTCCGCTTTGTGTCAGGGTCAGCCGAGCAGAGTCGAGATCGACTTCCACCAAGTCGCCCGTCTCCACAATATTGCACAGTCTTGCAGGCGATTCAACCGGGTAGAGCTCACCAGTGGAAACGCAGTTTCGGAAGAAGATTCTCGCAAAGGACTCCGCAACGACCACTCTTGCGCCAGCCGCACCCAGGCTTACGGGGGCGTGTTCTCGGCTGGATCCACAGCCAAAATTGCGTCCGCCAATGATCACACTGTACTCCGAATGGATCTCTCCCTCAGCCACAAAGCGTGGGTAGGTGTCAGGCAATCCGCACAACGCGTGACTGCCGAGTGCTTCGTATTCCTCGGGAATCGTTGGAACCAGACTCAAGTGGCGTGCGGGTATAATCTGGTCGGTGTCAATATTGTCGCCGACCACGAATGCTTTTCCTGTAACAATATTTGGCATTGGTTTTGTCTTTCGTGTTTTTCTTCGTTGGAGTCAGCTCAGGAACTCGCGCGGATCGGTCACATGGCCCGTGATGGCGGATGCAGCGGCTGTGAGTGGCGAGGCCAGAATAACCGAGGCTTTCTTGCTTCCCATGCGGCCGGGGAAATTTCTATTGGTTGTGCTGATGCAGGTTTCCTCCTGATTGCAGCGTCCGAACGTATCCTCCGGCCCCCCGAGGCAGGCGGCGCAGGATGGCGGCGCAGGTTCGATGCAGCCCGCCTCGTGGAAGATCTCCCGCAGAGTTCGCCCATTGACCGTGTGGGTTCCCAAATCCCGCTCGACTTCCACGGTCGCGGGAACCAAGAAGGTGTCAACAGCTACTTTTCTTCCGTCAAGGATCCGTGCAACCGCCTCAAAGTCCTCTGTCTTGCCGCCCGTGCAACTACCGATGTAGGTTCGGTCGATCTTCACGTCTTCGCAGTCTGCGGCATTGGCCATGTTGTCGGGCGAATGGGGAAGTGCCACGACGGGGACGAGTTCCTCCGCCGTGTAGGCGCCGACAGAGTAGTAGTCGGCGTCGGCGTCGCTTGTGAAGCAGGTGAAAGGCTTGCTGGTGCGCTCGCGGACATAGCCGAGAGTGGCTTCATCCGCCGCAATGATCCCGTTTTTCCCCCCTGCTTCGATGGCCATGTTGCAGATAGTCATTCGCTCGGACATGGGTAGTGCATCCACCGTGCTTCCGCAGAACTCCATGGCTCGGTATGTCGCTCCATCAACGCCGATGTCACCGATGATGCGCAGGATGATGTCTTTGCCCATCACATACTCGGGCAGAGCGCCGTCGATGGTGAACTTCATGCTGGCGGGCACTTTTATGAGGAGCTTTCCCGTCCCCATGGCAAATGCCATGTCCGTGTTGCCGATTCCGGTGGAGAACTCCCCAAAGGCACCATGGGTGCAGGTGTGGGAATCTGTTCCGAACATGACTTCGCCGGGGCGGCAGTGCCCTTTCTGGGGGAGTGTGACATGACAGACTCCGGAATAGGTTGGTGTTCCCGGATCGTAGAAATGCGGCAGATTCTGCTCGGCGGCGAACTGTCGGCACAACGCCACGTTCCTGTGACATTTTTCGTCGTCGGTGAAAATGTAGTGGTCCGGGACCAGGACAATGGACTCCGGATCGAATACGCCGGATTTCTCTCCGAACTCCTGTCGCAGGATGCCGATCGTGCCAGGCCCGCACACGTCGTGGGTCATTAGCACATCCGCTTTCACCCAGATATTCTCGCCTGGGCTCACCTGGTCTCGTCCGGCGGCGCGCGCCAGGATTTTCTCTGTGATCGTCATACCCATTTCGATACCAACCTTTTCGTTGTCCGTGTCGCCACCGCTTCCGCCGATGCGTATGGTGGGATCCGCGTTGCTGCCAGTACGCCAACATGAAAATGCCGCGTCCGCAAATTTGCCCGCTTCGCAAATATACAGCATATTCGTCATCCTTCGCGATGTCGGTCGATGGAACAGATGCACGGCTGGCAGAATGTGAACTAGAATCCAGGAGCAGACCCATGTTCGTCAAGAGAAGTCAGCACGCCTCATTCCGCATTCTTTGGGCTGTGTTCATGGCATTGCCATGTGTCTGCGCATTCGCTCAACTCGGCTTTCTCAACGCCAGTTTTGAGGAGGATTTCGAGAACGACGAGGTGCCGGATCATTGGGAGATTCCCGAATCCACGAGAGTCGAACTTGTACCAGACTGCACGCATGGTGTGAAGGCGGCGCATTTCACCGACGGCTACATTGTGGCCGCCCAGAACTTCGAGGTGAAGTCCTTGAAGGGACGCAAGCTGATCGTGTCGTTTGATGCGAAGGGGGCAAAAGGCGCTCAACTCGGGTGCCAGTTGGGCTTCTTCCATACCATGAAGGATGGGAATCGGAAGTTTGTCTACGGACGGCCTATGTGGAACCGTGTGCTGGGCGCTGCCTATGAGCATATCACCTTCCGCTATGTGTTTCCGGAATCCGCGCTGGACGGGCGCGTCTGGGTCGCCCTGTACCGTAGCAATCGGACGGGGGAGTTGTGGCTGGACAACGCATCTATCTCCGACAGCAAGATCACGCCTGAGCAGCGGAAGGAGCTGGTTCCCCTCCGGCGAGAATTCGGCTATCTGAAGGCACGTGCAGAGGCGGCCGCAGCGCGCACCTCCGAAGCCGCAAGTGCGGAATTGGTCCGTTGTGTTGCGGACTCCGCAAATATCGTGCGGCGGTGTGACGACGATGATGCATCCCTTCTTGAGGGAAAGCCTCAACTGCTGGCACGATTGAGTGCGCGTCAGGCTCTTGTGAACGGGTCCCTGATCGGGAAGGTGCCATTTGCTTCGTTTGCCTCGCGCGCCTGCGAACGACTGACTCCTGATGCGGTCCCACCGGTCAAGAAAGCCCCTCCAAGAACTCATGTGCTCCTCAAAGGCGAGCGCGTCGCCTTGGGTCTGACTTCATTCAACTGCCTGGACCGTCCCCTTGAGCTCACTGTCCGAGTGGAGACTGGTGATGGTTTCCAGGTGGAGGCTGTTCGCCAGCAAGTGTTCCACGATACGTGGTATACGAAGGGGAAAATACGTCTTGCAGACGCACTCCCACTGTTGTCCGAGGAGGAGGGGCGGTGGTTGTTGCCAGTGAAGCCGGGTGCGGCGGGCACACTCTTTGTCCTGTTGAGAGCGCTGCCCGGCACCGTGGGAGAGGGCAGGGCGGTTGTCACCCTTTCCGGCATGTCGCACACGACGCGTACCGAGTTTCCGCTGCGCGTGCTCGATGCGAGCGTCCCCGCGGATGTGGCTCTCGAGCACATGCAGTTCATCTATCCCGAAATGCCGCCCGCTGGGGCGCATCCGGAGGAGACCGCGCGCGATCTAGCGGCACATGGTGTGACTGGCATTGAGTTCCCCTACATTCCCAAGGTGACATTTCGGCGGGACGGATCCATTGCCACCGCAGACTTCGCCGGCTCTGTGCAAGCGCAGTGGCTGGAGGCATACGGGAAGCATATTCCCCACCTGATGATTTTCTGGGAGGGGAGATACAAGCATTTTCCCGTGGAGGGGGAGGAGGAAAGCTACTTGCCCTTTATCTCGGACGACGGAACGATCGCGGTGGAATGGAAACGGGCCTATGCGGAATTGCTCAAGGGGTGGCTGGAGTTCGCCCAGACACGTGGCTTCCCCACCAGCCAGTTTGTCATGTTGCCGGATGACGAGCCGAGCAGCAAGGCGGAGTTCGCCACTGCGCCGGGAGCCGAGGTGAGGCGTGCCGTGGAGATCTACAAATTGACTCGCAAGATCGCTCCCGAGTTGCAGCAGGCCGTGACGCTGAGCGACTACGCGGGACCCGGTGACGTGCGTGCCGTCGCTCCCGAAATGGATATTGTCATGCCCCTTTGGCCCTACCGTGAGAAACTAACCCGCTGGGCGCCGAAGGAGTATCGGCCCCGCGAGGAGTTTTCGAAGACCATCTACCCGATTCTTGAGGCGCAGCGCCGGGCTCGGGGAATGCAGATATGGAGCTACCGGGTGGATGCCGGGAAGACTGCCGGTGTCCTGGAAAGTGGACGCGCCTACCCCATCGCGGCCGTTGCTGCTGGGTTCACGGGGGTTGCGACGTGGGCCTACAACGTTTCGCGCGGCAAGACGTGGGACGATACCGACAAGGGGCTCTTGGACTACAGTTTCATCTACGATGGCACGGAGGATCACCCCCAGAACCACGCTGACAATCCCGTGGGGGAGATGATTGTTCCCTCCATCCGCTGGGAGGCGATGCGGCTGGGGATGCAGGATGCTGCTGTGCTTCTCCGGCTGAAGAGTCTGGCCGAAAAGGATGAGGCGCTCCGCAAACGGTGCGATGCAGTTATGGCACCTGCCCGTCGATGGGCTGACGACCCGAGCACGATGACGTTCCAGGGAGTGTTCAAACTTGCCCGCGCGGCACGAGTTCTGCTGGCCGAGCAGGCTGCGGGAGAATGATCTCCCTCAGCGGAGGATGCTAGGGGCAAACGGGACGATGCCCAGATTCGAGTCGAGCCGGGCAGACACCCCGAATGCAAGATCCGGAGGATGTGTGGCGCCTTCCCCCAGGTAGTGCTGGGCGATGCCTGCCACCATCGCGGCGTTGTCCGTGCAGAACTTCGGCGGTGCGAGCACGAGTCGGAGATTTCTCTTCTCCGCTGCCCGTGCCATGTCCGCACGCAACTGGCTGTTGCAGGCCACCCCCCCGCACATGCACACTGTTGGGGTGCCAAAGTGCTCTGCGGCATCCATGGTCTTGCTCACCAGCACATCGACGATGGCCGCTTGGTAGCTTGCCACGACATCTGCCAGTTCGGTGTTTGTCAGGTGCCGGTCTTTCACGGCATAGAGCAACGCAGTCTTGACTCCGCTGAAGCTGAAGTTGTGGCGGTGCTCGGGTTTGCGGGGGCGTCCTCCCCCTCCTGTGAGTCCGCGTGGGAAGGCATGGGCTGCGGGATTTCCCGTCTTGGCGATACAGTCGATAATGGGACCGCCTGGATACCCCAGTCCGAGAATCTTCGCTCCCTTGTCATAGGCTTCTCCCGCCGCGTCGTCGAGCGTCGTTCCCACGATCCGCGCTGGACCATCCGCCTCGATCACCACCAGTGCCGTGTGCCCACCGGAGACGACGAGGGCGAGCACGGGGAAGGTCCTCTCATCCTGCAGAAGCGTGGGTTGATCGAGAAAGGCGCCGTAGATATGCGCGAGGAAATGGCTGACGGGCACAAGTGGGCAATTCCGGGCTGCGGCAAGCCCCTTCGCATAGGACACGCCCACCAGCAGGGCCGGAACAAGTCCGGGGCTGCAGGTTACAGCCACCGCGTCGATGTCCTCCAGACTGCAATTGGCGTCTGCAAGCGCCTGGTCGGCGACCACGGGCATGGCGCGCAGATGTTCACGGGCCGCCAGCTCGGGGACGACGCCGCCATATCCAGCATGCAGTTCGATCTGCGATGCCACGCAGTTCGCAAGCACCTCGTGCCCATCCTGCACAATGGCCACCGCCGTTTCGTCGCAGCTTGTTTCAATCCCGAGTATCTTCATTCTGGCGTGCTTTGGAGGAATGTTCTGCCTATGGATGCTTCGGACGTCCTCGCTGGCGACGGACACCACGCGGCGGACTCCAACACATGTACTGTACATCTCCGATCAGATGGGCGCGAGAGGGGCGCGGAGCACTCAGCTCCAATGAGAGAGGGGGGGGGCGTGCGTTGCGGGGCTCTGGCGCGGCGGGCTCGCAGTGGCATAGTACACCGTATGCTCGGAAAGATCTGTCCGCTGAAGACTCCCATGCCAAACATCACGGAGAAGAACAGATGATTCACGTCGCACTCGTGGGCGCAGCCCATATCCACACTCCAGGATTCGTCAAGAAACTACAGGCGCGTGGCGAAATTGTCGTCAAGCGGGTCTACGACCACGACGAGGGGCGCGGACAGGCTAGTGCGGCAGCGCTCGACGCGACCTTCACGGCGGATCTTGCCACCATCTGGACCGATCCCGAGATCACGGCCGTGGTCATTTGCTCGGAGACCGACCGTCACGAGCCGCTTGTGCTCGCCGCGGCCGCCGCAGGCAAACACATGTTTGTGGAGAAGCCACTGGGCATGGGCGCTGCGGACGCGTACAGCATGGCCGACGCCATCGAGAAGAGCAAAGTCCTCTTTCAGACGGGCTATTTCCGGCGCGGCACGCCCATCGAGATCTTCCTCAAGCAACAGGTTGAGGCGGGTGCCTTTGGCATGATCACTCGTGTGCGACACACCAATTGCCACTCGGGATCGCTCGGCGGCTGGTTCGACACGGACTGGCGCTGGATGGCTGATCCCAAGCAGGCAGGTTGTGGCGCCTTCGGTGATCTCGGCACGCACTCTTTGGATATTCTGCTCTGGTGGATGGGCGCCGTCACACGCGTCACGGCAGACCTTGATCCAGGAACCTCACGCTATGGCGACTGTGACGAGTTCGGCGAGGCGCTCATGCGCTTCGAGTGTGGCGCCATCGGTAGCATGGCGGCTGGCTGGGTCGATGTGGCGCACCCTGGCGGCATCGTCATCAGCGGCACCGAGGGACACGCCCACGTAGATGCCGGCGCCCTGTTCTTTAAAAGCACCCTTGTCGAAGGGGCCGACGGAGTGGAGCCATGGAAGAGTCTGCCGGACATGGAGCCACATGCCTTTGACCTGTTCCTCGACGCGCTTCTCGGCAAGAAAGTGACATTGATTGGCGCGCGTGAAGCCGCCTACCGCAGCGCGGTCATGGAGGCTATGTATCGCGCTGCCGAAGCGCAGACCTGGGAAGTGCCAGTCACAGCGTGAAACGCACTTGCTACAAGACTCGCGTCTGCCGGCCAGGCACTGCCCCAAAAACCGTGCTGGACTCCGACGGGCGAGTTCTCGCGGTTCCAGACGACTGGTGTCTCCTGGAGCCGGGAGACGCCACACTCACACGCCGCGTGAAATCCGCCGGACCCACGTGGACCATGCAAGTGAGGAAGGGCCGACGTGTCTTTTCCCGGGGAGTTTGGGCGCCGAAGGGGATGATTGAACGCATCCGCTCCGAACTTGAGGCGGAACGTGCCACCCCCGAACACGCTCGCCAACTGGCGGCCGGTCGAAAACGCCGTCAACAGGTGCAGCAGGAATACGAGCAGGATTTCCGGAACGCAGTGCTCCAGTTCCTCGATTTCGCCCCACGTCACCAGGATACGGCGCGAACGATTGCCGAGGCTGTCACCACCCACGCCACGCCCGTTGGCAGCGGAACCGTCGCGCGTACCAAACGCATCCCCGTCGAACGTCGCGCGGAAGCCGCCGTGATTGCCTGGATGCGACACCAGACAACCGCATACGACCACATGACTGTAGCCCGCGTGAAAGGAGAGCGGAGAGACGTACGGCGCAAACTTGCCGCACGCTCGCGCGACCTTCTTAACCGCTACCGACGCGGAGACGCCATCGCTCCGGAATCCTGCCCCCTGCAGCAAGCTCTCGCTCTCGACAGGCGGCACACCTCGAAAACCGCCCCGGACCATCTCCAGAAGGCCGCCGATCCCCTCACACGGCACGCACACACCATGCGCGGCCTGGCAGACGGGCTGGACAACTTCTTCTGCGACTAAAACAGGAGCGGATTCTATAAAGAGAAAAAAATACTAATTAATCGGATTGAAGTGTTGACACGAGGGATGGAGCCCACTATTCTGCGGTGTCCGAAACGACATGATCGCCCTGTTTTTTTCGGTGACTTGTCGGTGTGCGCGTTTCCGGCTAGCCGTTTTTGTGTCCGGTCGTGCAGTGGAACAAGACAAATACAAAAGGCATGCAGGCACTATGATGACCGTTGGGGAACTCATTGACATCGTGGACGGAGAACTGGTCTGTTGCGAGGACATGCTCGAGCAGACAATCGAGGATTTTGCGGCTAGTGATCTGCTTAGCGACGTCCTCGCATTCCACAAGGAAAACTACGCGCTGCTCACAGGCCTGACGAACGCCCAGATTGTCCGGACTGCCGACATCACCAGCGCCCATTGCATTGTGATCGTCCGGAATAAGAAGCCACAGCAGGCTGCCATTGCTCTTGCCCAGGCAACTGACATCCCAATCATCCTTTGCAGTTTGACTATGTTCGACGCATGTGCCCGACTGAGCCGATTCGCGGAATCCAAGAATGACCCAACTCCAAGAACGCCAAATCCGTCTGGTGCACGAACTGATGTACCAGATCAAGGTGCGCGAGGTGATGACCGCTGACGTCATCACGTTCTCACCGAAAACCACGTTCCGGGAAATCCAGCTGTGCTTAAAAAAGCACCGGTTTTCCGGAACGCCTATTGTTGACGATGATCAGACGCTCATGGGCATGGTCAGCATCGACGACATCATCACCGCATTCGATGCGGGCCACATTGACGATCCCGTCGGCCCCTACATGACAACCGACTTGGTCACGGTGCCTCAGAATCACTCCGCAATCGCCGCTTCCAACCTCTTTAACAAACACCGCTACGGGCGTCTTCCCGTCGTCGAGGGAAGTTCCAGCAACAAACTTGTCGGAATCGTCACATTTGGTGACATCCTCTCGCACCTGCTGGTGATCATCAACTCCATTGCGGAACGTGTCGAGGAGGAAGAGCGGCTCATGGCCCGCGACATGGAGCAGCAACGCGGCTCGCTCCACTTCGAGCTGGCGCCGGACAAGTTCGATGTCGCTGGTGTCGCTTCGACGATGATAAAGAAACGCCTCAAGGCCTGCGGCATCCCTAGTGCCCTTGTACGCCGTGTCGCCGTCATTTGCTACGAAGCGGAGATGAATGTCATCCTCCATTCCCTCGGAGGCTACATCGTTGCCGACATCTACGATGACCGCGTCCTGGTGCGGGTGACCGACGAGGGCCCTGGCATCCCCGACCTTGAGAGGGCGATGGAAAAAGGCTACACCACAGCCAACGAGAAGATCCGGGCGCTGGGCTTCGGCGCCGGCATGGGCCTGGCCAATATCAAGGAGTGTTCGGATGAGTTCTCCATCCGTTCGTCCATGGACACGGGCACCGAACTCGAGTCGGTCGTGTACCTGCCGAAGAGCGACGAGAACGCAGAAACGCAGGAGGGTGCCACAGCATGAAGCTTGACGCATTGATCAACGAACTCGGACTGGTCCCCATCCAGGTTGACGAGAGTGCCGAGATCGAGGTGAAATCCGCCTACTGCGGCGACTTGCTGAGCGATGTTCTCGCCCATTGCGAGCCGGACGCGGTCTGGTTCACGGTGCAGGGGCACATCAATGTCGTCGCGGTCGCCGAACTGCGCGACGCGGCGTGCGTGGTGATCGTCAACGGCGTCTCGCCAGACCCCCAGGCCGTGGCGAAAGCCCAGCTGCACGGAGTGGCGCTCCTCGGTAGTGAAGAAAGTTCGGCGGCGCTCTGCATGCGCTTGGCGGGAAAACTATAGCACGAAGGCGCCAATGCGGTTTGACCTGCATGTACACACAGCTCTGTCGGCATGTGCGGAAAACATCATGTCGCCAGCAAGAATTATTGAGAAGGCCGTTTCTTTTGGACTGGACATGATCGCAGTGACCGACCACAATGCAAGCGCACACGCTCTTCTGACCCGCCGCCTCGGCGAGCGGGTTGGCGTGCATGTTGTGGTCGGCATGGAAGTGACGAGCAAGGAGGAAGTGCATGCGCTGGCGCTCTTCGACGAGCTGGACGGCCTCGATGCGTTGCAGAGCCTGGTCGACGAGCATCTGCCAGACCAGCTCAACGACGCGGAGCACTTCGGGCTACAGTTGCTGTATGATGAAAACGACGAGATTGTCGATGTGGACGAGCAGCTCCGGCAAGTCGGCACATCGCTGGGTCTGGACACGATCTGCGAGGCCGTCCACGGGCTTGGTGGCTCAGTGGTCCCGGCGCATATCTTTCGTTCCCGGAACAGTGTCACGAGCCAGCTCGGGTTCGTGAATCCGGACGGGGACTACGATGCGCTCGAGGTCAGTGTGCGCACTTGGCGGCGCGAGGGATGTGGTATGGGGCAGAAACATGGCCGCTGGGCTCTGCTGGCGGGCACGGACTCCCACTTCGTCGAGGACGTGGGACGGTTCTGCATGACTGTGCCCGGAAGTTTTGACAAAGTCGGAGATGTGATACGGGTGTTGGATGATGCGGCGGAGGTCTGAATGGAAGACATCTCGCTGCATGTGTTGGACATACTGGAAAACTCCGCAAAAGCGGGCGCCACAAAGGTCGAACTGATCTTTGGATGGCGAGACGCGGCGCTGAATATTGGCATACGAGACAACGGACCGGGCCTGCCGGACCATGTGGCGGCGGCCCCAGCCGATCCGTATACAACAACAAGGACAGAGCGGCCGGTCGGACTGGGGCTGGCATTGCTGAAACAATCCGCAGAGGAATCCGGCGGGTGCATGACGGTTGAATCCCAGCCTGGACGGGGTGTGGCAGTCCAAGTGGAATTTCTTTTTGGAGGCCCCGATGCGAAGCCTTTGGGTGACATAATTGGGACATTGTCCACGGCGGTCCTAGCCTGGCCCGGCGCGGATATGAAAGTGCTGCTCGCACTCGGGACGGTGGTTCTGGACATGACAATCGTGAAAGCCGAGACGGATGGGATTCCCCTGAGTCATCCCGCCGTCAGAGGATTCATCAAAGAGGCGCTACAGGACGGTTTGGCAGATTTGCTGGCATGGGCGGAACAAGGCTTCAACTTGAGATAAAGGGCGATACGAAAATAGAAATGCAAAGCAAAGGAGACTGGTGATGAAGAGTCTAGCAGAACTGAGAGAGATCCGCGACCAGGTCAAGAAGGACCTGGACATGCGCTCGGGCGCCCACAGGGCGAAGATCATCGTCTGCATGGGCACATGCGGCATCGCGGCCGGTGCTCGCGACACCATGACGGCATTGGTCGCCGCGCTCGATGAGAACGGGATTGTCGATGTGGCCGTCAGCGCCGCTGGCTGTCCTGGCTTCTGCGAGCAGGAACCCCTGGTCGAAGTGCAGATGGCCGACGTCGCCTCCGTCCGCTATGGACACGTGGACGCCGCTGCGGCGAAACGCATCGTAGTCGAGCATATCATCGGCGGCAACCAAGTGGCCGACCTGGTCTTTGCGTAAGGAGAACTGTCCTCATGGCGACTGAAGCCTGTGACAAAAAATGCGCCTGCGACTGCAGCGCGCAACATCCGTTGTTTACCGAACTCGACGAGTTCATTGCCACCAAGAGTCGTGAGCGGGACTCGCTCATCCCCATCCTTCACAAGGCGCAGGACATCTTCGGCTTTTTGCCGCCCGACGTGCAGGAGCATGTGGCCAAGGCACTCGCGATTCCCGTCAGCGAGGTTCTCGGAGTAGTCACGTTCTATCACCACTTCACCATGCAGCCACGGGGTCGGCACACCGTCAATGTGTGCCTTGGAACCGCCTGCTACGTGCGCGGCGCCAAGAAGGTCGTCGAGGCGTTGAGCAAGGAACTCGGAGTGGAGATGGGTGAAACCACGCCCGACCGTCGCTACTCGCTCACGTCGCAGCGCTGCTTCGGCGCCTGCGGTCTCGCGCCGGTAATCATGATCAACGAGGATGTTCACGGCCGCGTGACACCCAAGAAGATCGCCAGCATACTCGCACAGTATGAATGAGGACAACCATGAATAACGTTCGCGCACAAATTTTGCTATGTGCTGGGGGATCCTGCATCTCTTCCGGCACGGACAGTGTTCGTTCCGCCCTCGAGCGCGAGCTTGAGAAGCACGGTCTCGAACAGGAAATCGAAATCATCTCCACAGGCTGTATGGGCATGTGCGAGATTGGCCCCATCGCGGTCATCTACCCCGATGGCGTCTTCTACCAGAAAGTCACGGCCGAGGATGCTGCCGACATCGTCGCGGAGCATCTGCTCAAGGGCCGCATCGTCGAACGGCTTCTCCACATGCACGCCACCAGCGGCGAACTTGTCGAGACCATCAACAACATCGACTTCTTCAAACTCCAGAAGAAGATCGCGCTGCGCAACTGCGGCAACATCAATCCCGAGGAGATCCGCGAGTACATCGCCGTCGGCGGGTACGAGGCGCTTGGGCAGGCCATCACCGAGATGAGCCCCAAGAACGTGATCGACGAGGTCAAGGCGTCCGGTCTCCGCGGCCGCGGAGGCGCGGGCTTTCCCACCGGCTTGAAGTGGCAGTTCACCGCCGCCGAGGAATCCGACTGCAAGTATGTGGTCTGCAATGCGGACGAGGGCGACCCCGGCGCATTTATGGACCGCAGCATTCTGGAGGGCGACCCCCACAGCGTCATCGAGGCCATGGCCATCTGCGGCTATGCCGTTGGCGCATCCCAGGGCTATGTGTACGTCCGGGCCGAATACCCCCTGGCCATCAAGCGGCTTGACCGTGCGATTGAGCATGCCCGCGAGTATGGCCTGCTCGGAGAGGGGCTCTTCGGCAGCGACTTCTCGTTCGACTTGGAGATCCGCATGGGCGCAGGCGCCTTCGTCTGCGGCGAGGAGACCGCGCTGATGCACTCCATCGAGGGCAAGCGCGGCGAGCCCCGTCCCAAGCCTCCGTTCCCGGCCCAGAAGGGCCTGTTCGGGAAGCCCACAGTGCTGAACAACGTTGAAACGTTCGCCAACATCCCCTACATCGTGACAAGCGGCGCTGCGGAGTTCGCGAAACTGGGAACCGACAAGAGCAAGGGGACCAAGGTGTTCGCGCTCGCCGGCGACATCAACAACTCCGGCTTGGTGGAGGTGCCCATGGGCTTCACCCTCGGCTCGGTCGTGTACGACATCGGCGGCGGCATCCCCAACGGCAAGGAGTTCAAGGCCGTGCAGATCGGCGGCCCCTCCGGCGGATGCATTCCCAAGGAATACCTCAACACGCCCATCACCTACGAGTCCCTGCCTGAACTTGGCGCAATAATGGGTTCCGGTGGCCTCGTCGTCATGAACGAAGACACCTGCATGGTTGATCTGGCGCGCTACTTCCTGGAGTTCATTCAGGAGGAGTCCTGCGGCAAATGCACTCCCTGCCGGGTTGGCACACGCATCATGCTCGAGCTGGTCACGAAGATCTGCGAGGGCAAGGGCACCATGGACGATCTGGAGAAGCTCGAGGCGCTCGCGCCCCAGATCGCCCAGACCTCCCTCTGCGGCCTGGGGCAGACCGCTCCCAATCCGGTCATCTCCACTCTTCGCTACTTCCGTGATGAGTACATCGAGCACATCCAGGACAAGCACTGCCGCGCAGGCGTGTGCAGCTCCATGATGTGGGCACCCTGCACAAACGCATGCCCCGCCTCCGTCAATGTCCCCGCATATCTGGCTCTCGTCGGGGAGGGAAGATTCGAGGAGGCGCTGCGCGTGCACATGCTCGCCAACCCCTTCCCATCCATCTGCGGACGTGTGTGCCCTCAGTGGTGCATCAAGAAATGCCGTCGTTCGGATCTCGAGGGACCGCTGGCCGTCCGCCTGGTCAAGCGCTTCATGTCCGACCAGCGCAAAGAGTACGACGACCTCTATCCGGACAAGGAGGCGTCCAACGGACACAAGGTCGCCGTCATCGGCAGTGGCCCAGCAGGGCTGACCGCTGCCTACTACCTCGTTCTGCGCGGCTATGAAGTCACTGTCTTCGAGCGACAGCCGGAAGCTGGCGGCATGCTCCGCTACGCCATCCCCGACTATCGCCTGCCACGCGAATACGTGGACAAGGAGATCAAGGGCATTGTGGGTCTCGGTGTGGAGATCCGCACTGGTGTGGAGATCGGCAAGGACGTCACCATTCCCCAACTCGAGGAACAGGGCTACGAGTCCTTCTACATCGCCAGCGGGGCGAACCTCGAGATCAAGCCCAAGATCGAGGGCGTCGAATTGCCTGGTGTCTACACCGGCATCGATTTTCTCGAACGGGCGGCCAAGGGCGAGCAGATCACGGTCGGACGCGAAGTCGTGGTCATCGGCGGTGGCGACAGCGCCATCGACGCCTCCCGCATCGCCCGGAGATTGGGCGCGCGGGACGTGACCATCATGTATCGCCGCACCCGGAGCGAAATGCCCACCAACCCCATCGAGATCCGCGAGGCGGAGATTGAGGGGAACAAGGTGGAGTTCCTGGCCAACATCACGGCGATTGAGGAACGCGATGGGCGTCTTGAGATCACCGTCAAGAGAATGCGCCTCGGCGCCTTCGACAAATCTGGACGCCGGCGCCCCGAGCCCATGCCCGGATCCGAAGAGAAACGGCTTGTAGACAACGTGATCATCGCCATTGGCCAGCGCAGCGATGCGGGGAATATCGTCCGCACCACCGAAGGGCTCAAGGATGATGGCTGGGGAGGCGTCGAGACCGATGTGAAGACGGGTGCCACAACCAACGGCAAGATCTTTGCGGGTGGAGATCTAGTCCTGGGCGCCGCAACCGTCGTGGACGCCATTCAGGCCGGGCAGGTCGGTGCCAGGTCCATAGACCAGACGCTCTGCCCCGATCCCGATCGCATCTATCTGTGGGAGCATTTGGAACTGCCCGACATTGTCCCCGATCTCGATGCGGAGATCGAGGATCTTGCCCCCGCCGAGGAGGCGTTGCTCAGCCCGGAGGAGCGGCTCATCTCCGTCGAGGTGGAACGCACGATAACCGCAGCTGAGGCCATGCGTGAGGCATGCCGGTGTCTGCGATGCGACTACAAAGAGTGATTCAACAGACGTGGGGGGACACATCCCCCCCAAAAACACTGGGAGACGGATCCATGACGGTTCAGCAAATCGTGGAAAAACGAGGCGTGGAGCGGGAGAACCTGCTGCTGATTCTGCACGACCTGCAGGACAGCCGCGAGGACAACTCACTTTGCCGGGATGACTTGGAGGAACTGGCCAAGATCATGGGGCTCTCCGTCTCCGACATCGTCGGCACGGCCACGTTCTACACCATGTTCAGCCTGGAACCCCGGGGACGCCACATCATCAGGCTGTGCGAAAGTCCTCCCTGCTACATCATGGGCGAGGAGAACGTGCTCAAGGCCATCGAGGACAAACTCGGTGTCAGCTTTGGCGAAACCACCGAGGACAAGTGCTTCACACTCGAGGCGACCAGTTGCCTGGGCTCCTGCGGTGTGGCGCCGGTGATGATGATTGACGACGAAATCTACGGAAATCTGACGCAAGAGAAGGTCGTGGCCATTCTCGACCAAATCGCTGCTGACGACAACGCGGCACACAACTAGACCAGGAGGTCATCCATGCAAAAAGCAAGACTTTACGTGATGATCCCAGTCGATGCCGACACCGTCGTCATCGGAGCGAGGGAGATAAAGAGTCTCTTCTCGGCCGAGATCGGCAAACGGGGCCTGTCCGACGAGGTGCGGGTGATGGAGACGGGATCCTTCGGGCCCACCAATGCGGGGGTCCTCGCGGCAGTGCAGCCGGACGGGATCGTCTACGGGAATCTCGACGCGGCGGCGGTCACCACCATCGTGGAGGAGCATTTTCTCAAGGGCCGCATTTGCGGGCGGCACATCCTGCCGCGTGAATACCCCCCCATCGTTCCAGCGGAGGACGACGCACGCAAGACCCAGCACGCCGGGCGTGTTGTGCTCGACAACTGTGGGCGCATCGACCCGGAAAATATCGGCGAGTACATCGCCAACGACGGCTACCTCGCGCTTGGGACGGCACTGACCGAAATGAGCCCGGCGCAAATCCTCGGAACAATCACTGATTCGGGGCTGCGCGGACGCGGTGGAGCAGGATTCCCAACCGGAATGAAGTGGAAATTCTGCGCCAACGCAAAAGGCGATCAGAAATACGTGATCTGCAACGCCGACGAGGGCGAGCCGGGCACGTTCAAGGACCGCCT
>JAGLDW010000390.1 GCA_023145395.1 Lentisphaeria bacterium
TCGTGTTCTTCGAGAACTTGAGCGTCTTCCACGATGGGAAAACGCGCTTATAAGCGGTTCGGGGCTGCAACGGGCACGTCGAACCGGGGCCGTGAGCGCCCCTTCCGGCCAGCAACCACGCGGCCTGGCGAGCAAAAAAAGCATGTCAAAGAGCTGGCGGGGGAACGTTCCCCGCAGTGTAAGGAAGATACGACTGAAAGGAGAAGATGTCAACAGCGGGGCGACGGTCCGGAGCGGTGGGGCGGATGGTGCACAAGTCCTTTTTTCAGCCGCGTTCGCGTTGCTCGTCGCGTTCGCGCGGGTGGCACTTGGCGTGGGTTTTCTTCAGGTCGATGATGGTCAGCTTTGTATAGGGCTTGAGTGACTCGATGGACTCGTGGCCCAGCAGTTCCTTGACGTGGTATGGGTTGGCGTTGTTGCGGATGAGCTCGGTGGCGCAGCTTCGTCTGAATGTGTGCGGTGTATAATGCACGGCGATCTTGGAGCTTCCGGAGCGTGCCGCGATCATGTCGTTGAGGTTTTTCTGGTTCAGGGGCCGTCCGCGGCGGTTGAAAAACAGGGCTTGGGAAACTCGTTCCTTGAAGGTGAAGGGCCGGACGGCCTTGATGTAGGTTTCCAAAACGCGCAGGGCGGTTCGGCCCAGAGGCACGATGCGTTGCTTGTTGCCCTTGCCGGTAACGGTTGCGCACGCATGTTCCAGGTCGACGTCCGGCAGTTGCGTGCCGACCAGTTCCCCGGCCCGGATCCCGGTGGAATAGAGCAGTTCGAGGATGGTTCTGTCGCGGTAGCCGATGGTGTGGGTGGTGTCTATGCGGCCGATTTCCTTGCGGACCTGGGCGTGGGTGAGCACGCTGGTGGGTAGGAAGCTGGGTATTTTGAGGTAGCGCAGGTACCGGTCCAGATGGGTGGTGACATAGTTGCGTTCGTGAAGCCAGCGCAGCAAGGCTTTCACCGCTTTGACGCGGCTGTTGATGCTGTTGGGCTTCAGGGGCAGTCCCCGGCGGGTACGGTGCCGGTCCAGGTGCTTCTGGTAGGCGTAAAGGTGCGCTTTGCGCAACCTGTCCGCGGTGTTGACCCGGTAGTACCGTTCGAGCCAGGCCAGAAAATATCCGATATTGGTGCGGAAGGTTCGAATCGTGGCGGGGGAATGGTTGAGCGAACGCCGATAATCGAGGAAATCGCGAGACAGACTGTCGAGTGTTCTGGTCATTGTTACTTGCCCGGGTTGCTGCGGCGGTGCATTCGGCGGATGTCGGCGATGTTGATGCAGAGGTACTGTGCCAGGTTCTTGAGCGAGCTGTGCCCCAGCAGCATGCGTACCATTTCCGGGTGTGCGCCGTTGCGGAGCATCTCTGTGGCGCAGGTCCTGCGGAATACGTGACATGTGAGTGTGTGCGGCAGTGCGGCGTGTCGCCCGAGCTTCTTGATGATTCGGGCGATGCCGTCGTCGGTCAGGCCCCGCCGGGTTCGCCGCGAGATCCACAGCGCCGGACAGTCGATGTTGTCTTTGAGTAGTTTGGGCCGGCCGTGCTTCAGGTAGTTCTCCAAGTACTTGACGCCGTTCCGGCCCAGGGGAAGCATGCGTTCCTTGCGTCCCTTGCCCAGGACCCGCACCGCGGCCTGTTGCAGATCGATGTCGTACATGCTCATGGCGGTGAGTTCCTGTCGCCGGACCGCGCTTGCATATGCGACCTCGACCAACGCCCGGTCCCGGAGTCCCCCCGGGCTGCTCGGGTCGGGCAGGGCCAGGATGGTACGGACCTGGCTGTCGGACAAAGTCCAACGCACCCTCCGCGGCGGTTTGGCAATGACCAGCGCCCTCGCGGGATTGAGGAAGAGCAGGGACTGGTCTTCGAACCAATCGAACAGGATCCGGACGGTCCGCAGGTACTGTTCTATGCTGTGGG
>JAGLDW010000391.1 GCA_023145395.1 Lentisphaeria bacterium
CTATTCTCTAACCGCCAAGTCGCCAGATTGCGTTTGATCTGCTGCCCGAGCTCGCCTGCGGGCAGGGGCTGCCCACCGCGCAGGACGGCATGGAACGAAGGCAGCGTGTAGTACATGTTGAGGAATTTTTCGGCCGCTGCGGGCTCCTTGCGTTCTGACCACTCAGTCTCCGCTCGCGTGACCATCCGTTTCTGGATCTCGCGGTAGGTTTCGAGCAAAGCTCGAAATGTGGCGTAGGCTTTGGCAAAATCCTGGCGCGCATGGGCAGCTCGCGCGCCCGTGAACTCGCGCTCGGCGGCGGCTCGAAGTTGCTCCACGTCCGCCCCGAGCTTCCCTCCCGCCGCGGCAATTTGTGCGAGCACGGTATCGGTCTTGATCTTCTTGTCTCGACACACGCGATATGCGAACTCCGCAGCTGTAGAGCGTGTTGTCTTGCGGTACTCCGACAGTTGCGCCGCGGCACCGGCCTCTGGCCCGATCAGGACTAGGTCCGTCAGGTCAAAGTTCCCGATCTGGAGCGAGAGAACATCGGCTCCTTCTACCCGTGTCTCAATGGGAGTGACACCGGGATATCCCACGCGCCACGCACGGAGATTGGCGGCATTGCTCAACTTCAGCGTCACTGTCACGTCCTCGGCATTCCCGTCGGAAACGTAGCGATGATATTGCTTGCCATGCTTGACCAGAACGAGCAGCGTCTGGTTCTCCCTGGAGAAAGTGACGGCTTCCACGTCCGCCCTGCTGACGGAGACCGCTTTTCGCCTGTGCCCTGCTGCGATGAACTCCTCAAACGGGCCGAGTTCCCGCCAGACAAGCACCATCTCGTTGCGCCGCCCCGCACCCAGACGCTCGTCGGTGAAGGCGCCAGCATGGAAGTAGAGAATACCCCTCGCTCCGGCTGTGATCATCATGTAGGTAAGCAACCGTGTTTGCTCTGGGCTGGTGAGAAAATCCTCGCGGCCGGAGAGCCCAAGGGTACGCTTGACATGGGTCTGTAGGTGCGACTGCGCCCAAAGATGGAAGTAGGTGTCCTTGCCGTACACGCGGGGCACGTTCTCAGAGAGCCTCTGGATGCCTTCGAGCCCCACGCACAAGTTCGCCTTCCAGAATTTGTTCTCCTTGTTCAGCGGGTAGTCGTAGGTGGTGGGGTAGTCCATGATGCCCCGCCAGTCCTGCCAGCGCTCGGGTGTGATGCGATCGGGATGTCGAAACCCAAAGCAGGTGGCGGTGGTGAAGTTGTCATCATCGTAGTACTTGATGAGGTCGTGGATCCGCTCGATGGCAGGATAATGCTTGTCCGCGGTGTCGTCTGACATGAGCCAACTCAACAGGGCCGGATGCTTGCGGCACTTGAGGAATCGCAGCAGCCATTCCGCCTTCCACGGGAGCCCCCCGGACTCGCGAACCGGACGGCGCACGCGAAACCAGACAATCACCAGCATTTCATTTTTCTCGGCCGTGTCGAGAAAGTGGACGAACTCCTTTTCGGGCATGTGGGGATCGATATAGGCCACAACGCTGTTCAACTCCATGGCCCGGAATTCGGCCAGACGCCGCTCATAGTCCTCTGCCGCGCCGACTGTGAAGGCGCCCATGGCACGCAGGAATCGGGGACGCCCGTCGAGGTACAGACATGCATCCTGGATCTCGGCTTTGCGGTAGGTGGGGAAGGACAGGGCATCCAGCTTTTCGGGGAGCTTCTCCCGCGCCGCCAGGATCCTCTTGATCACCGGCTCCATGTCGTCGGGCAAGTCGGCTGGGGTGGGATAGTAGACAGCCCGGCCATCGGAGGTCGTGGCGACGGACTTCGGTCTCGCTTGGTTCCAGAGAAACCTCCTGATCCCGTCGGAGTGCCTGTTGTTCGCGAGGCCGCAGGCAAGGATTTTGCCGCCATCGGCGTAGAAATAGTTTCGCACCTCTCGATAGAGCTGATCGCTTTCCGGGAACTCCGAGAGCACTAGCAGTTTGCAGTTGCGCGGGATCGCCAGAGGTAGGATGTTGGAGAAAGGGCGGCCTGTCGATTCGAGCTTCTGTTTGATTCTCGCCAAGTTGGTGCGGCCGCGCTCGGTCATGGGCTGCACAACGCAGAGGTCGCGCACGGCGGGGTCCAATCGCACCGGCACGACCTCGATATCGTCAAACCAAACCCGGCCCGAATTCCTATAGTTGATGCAGTGGATGCTGATTGACTGGATCTTGCGGCCTTCAGGCACCTGGTACCAAGCGGACTTCTCAACCCACCGTCCCACGTCCCCCGCCCCCATCTGCAGCTCGCTCGGCAAGAACCAACGGATTTGCCCATCATCCAGCGTGACCCCGAGATCGACACCCGTCATCAGCGACCCGGCAGCCAACTCGGGACTCTTCTCGATCTTGCCCCAATAGTGGACTCGAAGAGCCTGGCATGGCGGCGGCTTCCCGACTTCCCGGAAAACACCAGCTTTCCCACGATTGCCCGTCACGCAGAGTGCCTGCCGACCCGAGCGTTTCACCTCAGCATCAAGCGTGGATTTCGTCAGCGCCCCACCGCGCAACGGCCTTTTCCGCCACCCGGAGAACCCATCCTCGAAGCCGCCATTCAGCGCCAGGTTGACCTGGACTTCGGCACCCATGGCCGAGGACACCAGCGTGATCAGGATCATGGTGCCCATGCAAACGGACAAGCGTACCAGAGCCGTAAATTCATCGCTCATCACGATCCTCCTGAATTCTCGACAATGCCGTCAATCAATGGACCCCAGAGCTCACGCGCTTATGCCTGACACCGCGCAAGTTGAACGTGCGCAGAAAATGAGGATTTAACCACGGATGGGCACGGATGGGCACGGATGAAAAAGAGAGACGCACGACATAGGCCGAGAGTGGATTCATGGCATTTCGCCCGTGCTTATTTCTCACATTTTGAATCTCGTTTTGAG
>JAGLDW010000392.1 GCA_023145395.1 Lentisphaeria bacterium
GGGGACAGTGGATCGCGGAGTTCGCAGGGCATGGCTCGCGGGCCGCTCGCCCTCCAGGATTTGTGATTTGCGGAGTTCGCACACGCGGCTCAGCGGGAGCTTCGCCCTCCCGGGACAACGGACAACGGGGGCGTTTTGCGGCGGCTCGCCGGGAGTCTCGCCCTCCATGGGACAGCGTTCTTCGCTTAGGGGTCTGCGGCTCGCCGGGAGTCTCGCCCTCCATGGGACAACGAATGCGTTTTGCGGCGGTTCGCGGGCCGCTCGCCCTCCATGATTTTTGCCTTCGCAGTCGGTGCTATTGTGCATTGGTCGTGCGCACGTATCTTCTTTGAAACCTCAATGCGGAATCGACAAGGACCATCTCGATGAACCACGCACACTTGGCGTTGGGTCTTCTGGCCATCACTTCGGCAACCTGCAATGCCGCCCCCGAGTTGCTTTTCTCCAACTCCGAGATTCCAGCCTTGCGCAAGCGATTGACGGAGCCCGTCCACGCGAAAATCTGGGCGGGGATTCAGACAACGGCCGAAAGCCAACTCAACATCGATTTGGCCAAGGTGAACGAGGTCAGAGGAAATCCCAAAATCCAGGTTCTGGCGCATGCCTACGGACGCAGGCTCACGGGCTGGATGGAGACGCTCGGGTTTGCCTATCAGATGACGGGGGACAAGCGCTTCGGCCGCAAGGGGGCGGAGCTATTGACGGCCATGGTGCGGGAGTTGCCCGTGGATGATCCTCGCGTCGCCAAGTCCTTTGCCGGGGCGCGTGGAGATTTGATGCGTGGCTTCGCCATTGGCCTGGACTGGTGCGGAGAAGCCATGACGGAAAGCGAGCGGGAATTGGTGGAGAACCGAGGAGCGGACTACATCCGTTTCCTGCTGCACGAAGCCAGCCAGCCCAAAACGTGGTGGGTGCCGCATCACAATTTCATGGGGGTCGCCATGGGCGCGGCAGGTGCGCTCTCCCTCAAACTCCAGAAACGCTTTCCTGACGAGGCGCCGCAGTGGGAAAATGTCTGCGCCGAGCATGTGGAGAAATGGTTCGGGGAGGGATTCGACGCGGACGGCGCCTACTACGAAGGGGCGCTCTACGGGCACTACGGCCTGACCAATGCCATCCTCTTCGCCAACGCCCTCAAGCGTCTGGGCAAACGGGATTTGCTCCAGCATCCCCACTTGCGCCAGATCCCCCAGTTCTACGCCATGTCCATGCTGCCCGGAGAGGCCGTTTTCGATGCGCGAAACGATTCGAACTATGGCGACTTCAGCGACCCGTTTCTCTTGCGGCTTGCGGCGGAATGGAATGATGGACTTGCCCGCTGGATTTGGGATCGGGCAGGCAAGACACGCTCCCCCCTAGCCATTATCTGGGCCAATGACGTCCGCCCCACGGCGCCAGGGCAAACGCTCGCCAAGCACTTCAAGGGCCGCGGCTTGTGCGTATTCCGCACGGGATGGAAGAAATCCGACATCATGTTCTCCGTCGAGTCGGGCAAGTACCGCGCGGTCACACACAACCAAGGCGACAAGGGATGCTTCACGCTCTACGGCCTCGACAGCCGCTGGGCCATCGACTCCGGGTACGGCAACAAACGGGAACCCCAGGGGCGCGATCAGACCGTGGCTCACAACGGCGTGCTGATCGATGGCAAAAACCAGGGGCTCAGCGGGTGCGGGGCGGGCACCGACGGCCAAATCCTCACCTACGACTGGAATGCCGCGCGCGGCTATGTCCTCTGCGACATGGCGGATGCCTACCGCCAGAACAACAAGGGCTGGAAAAGCGTTCCCGTCACCCGTGCCCTGCGGCATTGCTTCTTCATCCGGCCGCAAGACGGGCTCCCCGCCTATGCCGTGACTCTGGACGACTTTGCGGTGGACGACCAGCCGCACACCTACGACTGGCTCCTCCACACCAGCAGTACCAACCGCATCGAATTCAGCAAACGCGGCGCCACGCTACGCCCCTGCGGTCCCTCTGGGACAGGCCACCTCACCACTCCTGAGGAGGCTGAGGGCGATGGCGCATGCAAGCTGTCCTTCGAGATCCGCGAAGCGGGCGTCTATTCGGTCTGGGCGCGCGTTCGCGCTGGAGGCCACGAGCGGGCGAAATCCGACTCGTTCTTTGTGAGCATGGACGGTGGCGAACGCATTGGCTGGCACATGGGGTCGGGAGCGGCCTGGCACTGGTCACGCGTCGCCGACGGAGTCCCCTCGACACCGCGAAGTTTCGATTTGACACCGGGGCGACATGTTCTGCGTTTCGAGACCCGCGAGCGGCAGGCGCATCTGGATGTGGTGGCCGTCATCCCTGGGGAGGCGCTTGCCCTTGATGACCCGAAAACAATCCTCATGGAGGCCGAGAGCGGCGTGGTCACTGCTCCGATGATCATTGTCCCCGCCCCGCCTGCAGGTCAAATGCCGCGTCTGGAACTGGTGATGGCCGCATCGACCACGATCGCCACGAGCCAGGGCTACTACGAGGATCATCCCCGTCTCAAGATCACCGTTGAGGCTGTCTCCCCCGACTTCGCCGCCGTTCTGCTACCGCTACCCTACAACATGCCGCTGCCCAAAATCGCTTTTGCGGATACCGCCGACATCCGGACCACGACCATACGCTGGGCCAACCGCGAAGACCGCATCGTCTGGAAACCCCGCACCGCAGAGCAACCCACGCTGACCCAGGCACTACACTAGGAACGCACCTTGGACCGTTCGCTCCAAATCGCGTCGAACTGCGCGCACGGTGGCTCGCCGGGAGTCTCGCCCTCCATGGGACAGCGCTTTTCGCGTTGGGGGTCTGTGGTTCGCCGAGAGTCTCGCCTCCGGTGGCTCGGGACCTCTGGGACCGAAGACATTCCCGTGGGCATGCGCGGTCCGGGACATCACGGACGGCGAACTGGAGGACCGCTTGTGTTGCGCGCGGCTCGGATCGCTTCGCGCTGTCCGTCAGAGCCGCGACCAGCGGGAGTGGTGCCCTGCGAACTCCGCAAAACCTAGGAGACAGACCATGAAGACTCTTGCCGTCTTGCTCATGACAACCACATGCTTCCTCCCTCTGCACATCTCGACTGCGGCCGAGCCGAAACAGCCAGCCGCCAAGAAGCCTTTCCATGTTCCAAAGGCCACGATTGTCACGGACCCGGCGTTCAGGTCTCATGGAACCTGGGGTGGAAAATCCGATGGCAAGACCATTGGCAGTGACGGCAAGCCACTGGCGGCCCACCGCATCTACGCAAACGACAGCCACTACTTTCTCACACGGCTCGCCACCGGGGAGAAGAAACTGCTTTCCCAGCAAGCACGGAGCCGACTCGCCGATCTGGCAGCGATTCACATGCTGCAGGACAAGCAGAAAAAAGCATCCAGAATCAAGATCAAATCCGCCAACCTGACGCAACACGATGGCCGGAAATTGTCCGAGATAACCCTAAGTGGCTGGGTCGTGGCAAAGCACTTGAAGATGAAGAATCGATAGACTGGCTCCAAGAGCCTCCTCAACCAAATCCGACGCCCTGTGCTTGATATTACAGGGAAATCACAGTGCCAGCAACCACGTAAATCACAAACAGGAGTTACCGATATGCATGGATACATTGCAGGAATAACACATAAAGCCTTGCGTCGCGCAGTGCGAATTCCGCAAGACCATTTTTCACCACGGATGGGCACGGATGGACACGGGTGAGGACCAAGCCAAGAAGTAGGCACAGGCGAAATGCCATGAAACCACTCTCGGCCTATGCCATGTGTCTCTCTTTTTCATCCGTGCCCATCCGTGGTTTAAAATGACCTAAAAACGGGAACGAAAAGCACAGCCCGGTCTGGAGACCAGGCCTACGCGAACTCCGCAAAACATGGAGGGCGAGCGGCCCGCGAGCCGTGCCCTGCGAACTCCGCAAAACATGGAGGGCGAGCGGCCCGCGAGCCGTGCCCTCCACATTGCGAACGGAACCGTGGTTCCACCGAAGAATGCGCTTGACAGCAGCACACTCCCCCATGACGGTTACCTTTGCCAAAGCATCCATGATCTCCAGGACATCGACACCGATCATATTTTGAAAGACCCCGGAAAGGCAGAGGCTTACCCATGAGCAAATCGTTGAGATCCGCTGTTGGGAAGCAGTGTCTCCTCTTGGCGCTGGCCGTTCTCGCTACGGGCACGGTGCTGGGGCAGGCAATCAGACTCGACATCGGTCCCGCGGCATCCACCACTGCGCCCGGTTGGCTGGCGTGGCGCGTGCCCCGCGGAGATGGTGCCGGTCCTTTCCAGCGCAAGATTCCCGCGCTGTCATGGGCGCCCGACGGTCTGCGTATCACGTTGGGACCCGCCAAGGCCTTCGGCTGCCGCACCGGCCCGAAGTGCACGGGCCCAGAAGCGCCCGTCATCGAAGAAAGCGTTTTCACACACGCTCGGACACCCATGACCATACAGTTCTCCGGGCTGTCCGTCGGTTCCTATCGAGTCATCCTCTGGCTGAACGACGCGCGTGGACACCAATGGCCCGAGCTTCGACTCGATGTCACGAACGCAACAGGCACGAAACAACTGCTGCCCGACCAGGGACAATCCGCAGTGACGGATACTCGGAAGACAAGCAAGGCCGATGTCGTTCTCAACGTCAAAGGGGAGGAGGACATCCTCCTGACCGCCACCATTCCGCCGATCCCAAAGACCTATGTCTTCCTCTCGGGCATCGAGATTCTGCCTGCCGAGTACATCGGCAAAGCACTTCATCCACTCCCCGAA
The DNA here is from genome assembly GCA_023145395.1 of Lentisphaeria bacterium. Classification (GTDB taxonomy): domain Bacteria; phylum Verrucomicrobiota; class Lentisphaeria; order Oligosphaerales; family Lenti-02; genus JAGLDW01. The sequence continues at coordinate 4,753 of JAGLDW010000392.1, forward strand.
AATGGTGCTGTCGAGCAGGTCCCGGACGGATGCCTAAGCTGGGACAAAGTGCCCGGTGCGACCTGCTATCGCCTCTGGCACGGGCAATCCCCCCAGTCTCTCCGCCTCGCAAAGCCCGATCCCCTCACAGGAACCAGCCACATACTACCTGCAATCAGGTTCAGCAACACTCTCTACTGGCGCATCGACACGCTCCGCAAGAGACGTTTCGTCCGGGGAGATGTCTGGCAATTCACCACGGCATCTGGCGAGGCCCGTGGTGCCAGTCCGCCTGATGGTGCCGTCGGCGTGAAACGCGCACCACTCCTGTCCTGGAAACCGGTCAAGGGCGCGACCGCTTATCTCCTGTTGACGGGAGCCTCGCCGGAAACGCTCAAGGTTGTCGGGAAAGTGGAAGGCAAGCCCGCACACCAGTTGGAGGAGGTCCCGTGGGGAGCGACCGTTTTCTGGCGCGTCGATGCGATCACGCCGCTGGAAGACAAGGTCCAAGGACGTGTGTGGCAGTTCAGAGCGGACCGTGGCAAACCGCGCGCGCCGCAGCCCCCTCACGGCGCCATGAACGTCGGGTTGGACATCCACCTCGCGTGGAACTGCCCGCGCACCAACGCAGTCTTCACGGTCTGGAGCGGCGCCGCACCCGACCAGCTGAAGCCCTTGGCGAAGGGCCTTGCCCATCCCCGCACGGGCATTGTCCTGACGCCGGGGGAGAATATGTACTGGCGAGTTGAGGCACAGTGCGGAGACCAGATTTTGTCCTCTCCCGTGTGGCAGTTCACCATCGGAAGCACGGTTTTGATCGACGACTTCGAGGACACCAATATTCTGCACCCCCTGGCTGACGCATGGGATGACGGTCGCGCCACCGACCCGAATGCCGGCCCGGCCATTGCCCTCGCGGCTGGCGTCAACGGCGCGATGCAGGTCCGGCTGAGCGACGGCACCAGAACGCTGACCAAATCCTGCAAGGAGCATCCGGACTGGACGATGGGCGGCGTTGCCAGGCTCAGTCTGAAGCTACGCGGCGCACCGGGGAATGCCCCTGTATCTCTTCGCCTCCGTCTGCGGGACACCCAGGGCAAGGCGGTCACACTGCCCCTATCCGCCCCCGATGGCTGGCACCGGCGAAACCAATGGGTGACGGTGCGGATTGCCCTCCCCGTGGATGGTGGAATCGACTGCCAATCCATGGCTGCACTGTCGCTCATCGCAACGGCGGATGGCGAGGCAATCTTCTGCGTGGACGATATCGTTCTGGAAGCATCCGAAGACATAGAAAATCTCTCCACCGAGGGTGCACGCACGGGCCGCCTGACGAGTATCAGAGAGGCGCCTCCAGCACCCAGACCCACCCCATCCAAAACCATATTTCTACGTTCTGACGTATGCGTTGTCGGGGGAGGATCCGGTGGCATTGGCGCCGCCGCGGCCGCAGCTCGGGGAGGAGCGTCCGTGTTGTTGATCGAGCGCGAGGCAATGCTGGGGGGAACAAGCACATCCGGGGGAGTCGC